>CAZUQS010000084.1:0-6275 GCA_964622615.1 uncultured Candidatus Izemoplasmatales bacterium
TGATATTCAATACAATCTTGGACGGTGTCAAATGACGTTGCAGAATTATATGGATCACTATCGATAGCATTGATACCGAATAAATTGTTTTTATTCATAGCAATCCAACTGTTACCCCATCCGCTTTCATGGATAGCAAACGCTAGTTCCATCGCCCCATTGATGTATACTTCATTTTGTGCGCTGATAAAATCAACACCAGTATTATAGATACCACTACTTGTTCCTACATGATTGTTAATATAAGCATCTAATTCCTCTGCTGTATAATTGGTTTTGGTTCGAAAGGAAATGTTTTGATAATAATTATAATATGGTGTATTCTCATTGACTGCATGCTCGTAAGTTTTCACTCTTAAATCATCTGTCATTACTTTAAAATCTGTATAAAAATAATGGTTATCATAACTGTAATACCGGATTCCGGGAGTTAAGTAATCAGGAGCAATATCGATTGCCCCAATCGATTGAAAATCAGCATTCCTAAGATTATAAGCTATTTTATGAACCAATTCTCCATTGACGACCTCATAATAGGAATATGCGTTATTTAAGTGAATATCAGGAATCAATTCTACTTCGCTGTTCACAACTTCAAAACGCACTCCAGCAATAAGTCCATATACTATTACCCCTTGCGCGTTTAGAAATACTCCATCTACATTATAATTACCATTTAAATAAGTCGGATACCGAAAACCAGTATGTCCTAACGTTGTAGTTTCAGTTATGGCTTTCGTTTTAAAATTTATTGCACCATACTTCATCGACAAAATTTTATTTGCTTGGTTTTTTATCACTAAATTGGGATTCGTATTCACACTGAGTACGATTTGCGTATCTGATAAGTCTTCATAAGTTGCGAT
Organism: uncultured Candidatus Izemoplasmatales bacterium; assembly: GCA_964622615.1. Lineage (GTDB taxonomy): Bacteria > Bacillota_I > Bacilli_A > Izemoplasmatales > Hujiaoplasmataceae > 4572-104. The sequence continues at coordinate 867 of CAZUQS010000084.1, forward strand.
GATATGAAAACTACCTCCAGACAGAGCTTCAGCTAATATAAAAGCACAGGAATCGATACCTTGTTCTTCACAAGACTGGATTTCTATAGTTTCAATTGTAGACGTTAATGACGTCATGGTAGTTGTCATTGAAGTCACCGTTTCTGTTGTTGTAACACTAGTCAGGATTGCACTTGAAGACTCCACAGTACTGACTGTTGTATTCTGTTGTATTGTTTCTGTTGTTTGACTGGTGGTCTCCGTGGATACTAATTGACAAGCATTCAATGAAATAACTAAAATCAGTAAACAGAATATAATTACTTTTTTCATGACCCTCTCCTCAATTATTTTCGGAAAAGGAATGCTTTAATTTTGCATTCCAAATCATCATAATATTTTATTGATCTTATCTAAAACGCTTTGTTTAAACTGATCTATGTATTTTGTAACATAATCACGAATATCCAATAAATCATCTTCAATCAATGGTGTTAAATCCATAGCGTAAGTCAATGCACTTGTTTCATCTATTTTGTGAGAAGCATTGAAGGTAGCGTTGGATAGCCTTCTACCGATTATTCCTAAATCATAACGTTTTCCACCAATTATTTGCGATTCAAATACCTCAATAAGACTCAATGCTAAGTTCGGGTGTCCCGATACATTAAGAAAGATTTTTTCCTCATCGTTGAGCCAATCTAAGTTTCTCCAAACCTCACATCCATACACCTGCTTCGGACGAAGTTCTTTTGGTAACATGCGAATCGCTTTGATAACTTTTGTCACAACACCAATATGAGTATCGTGTTTATCTGCAAGATTATGAGTATATAGGATTCTTGGTTGTGCTAACCGAATCAAATCAGTCAACTCTTCTACTATTCCTGGTTGGTTTTGTGCATTTACTTCCCTGCTTGGATAACCCAGCGATGCTAATGCTCCATATTTTCCCATTTGAGCAGCTTTAATTTGTTCTTCACGACGAACTTTAATCATCTCTTCATCTGTAAAATTTTGGTAGATACTACCTCTTGCACTGCCTGCACCATTGGTTACTACGCAGCCAAAGAAAAACAAATCTTCAGATTGAAAACATGCTTCAATTCCGTGGTAAGCCATAATCTCTAAATCATCTTGATGTGCTCCGATAGCCATGTGAGTTGTTCTTTTTATAGCCACTTCTATCTCTGTGCCATCTGGAACAAAGATTTCTACGCTTGAATTAAATAATTTCATAATATCTCCACTTTCTAGGTTTTAAGCAAACTCGCCTTGGCGATGCTTAAGTCTTACACTTCTACTTTTTCAAAGGTATAGAGAGTTTTTTAAACTTCCATCTAAATATGAAATACTTCTACTAAAAATTGATTCGATACTCATCTAGACATCCTAAAAAATTTGGTTGTTTCGAACGCTTCTGTTATTTTTAATCCGAAATCAAAATCAAAAATCAATTCTATATTTCGAATCTCGAAACTTATATATAGACATTCCCATAGTTGGACAAAGTAGTTTATGATTGAACAGAATTGTGCTAACTTTGTATCATAGATAATAAACCCTGTGTTATGTTACTGTTTGAATTATTAATCATTCCTAACTTTGAATAGTTAGTCACTACTTGTTATATCATAATTATATCACGAACCATAGTCGACTCAACTATTTCTCATTGATTTATCAGTTTTAGAACTTTTTTTTCATACAAAAAGCGATATGATTATTGTATAAGGAGACTTGATATCATGCGTAAGAAAATTTTTGTTTTAGCTTTAGCAATGTTCATTTTATTTGGTTTTTATACCACTCACGCAAACACAATTACATTTAGCATTGGAACCATCGAAAGCCAAGAAACCATCGTAGTGGAAGACATAACCTATAACAAATATATTTTAACAACTGATACTTCAGATTATTATGTTATCCATAACCTAGAAGTCGGTCGATACAGTGATTTTGACGTTGTATTACATGATAAATTATATGGTGCGAACGCTCAAGGCAAAGCAACTGTACTAGAAATCGCACTAGATTATGAAGCAAAAACAGGAAAAGTTGTATACGCAGCTGTAAATGGAGATTTCTTTAGTGATTTACCAATTGGATATTATGCAGTGGACAATAACCTCTTGCATATTGGTGGTTCCACTCTTAGGTCATTTGGTTTCACCGACGCTCACAAAACCAAAGTTGGACAGGTAGAATATGGATATAAAATAAACGTCTATGATGCATCCGGTGATTTGATTGAATCTGTACCCATTAATCAAATGAATGGTGTTTTATCAGAAGGGGAGATTGGGGTGTATACCAACGACTTATCTTCTCATATCAATGGTACCAACATTGCCAAATTAAAAGTTACAGATGAGTTGATTTTAAATGATTCTCAATTTCATTATGAAGGTGATATAATCACTAATGCCAATGATTTTCTATTTGATGATCTAGAGTACACTTTGCAATCTGATGAATTTGTCATTGCAGCAAAGGGCGACTCTACACCTTACCAAGATTTGCTTTCAAGTCTAACCAACGCTTCTCGAATAGCGATTTATCCATACCCAATCAATGATTGGGAAAACATGGATTATATCGTAGGTGGTTATCAAATCTTACTAGATCGTGGGACAATGATACCTGAACCAATTCATGGATCTGAAACAGCTACACATCCACGCACAACAATAGCGGTAAATCGAGAAGGTACAATCGGTCTTACAGTTGTCGATGGAAGACAAGTCAATATGCCTGGTGTTACCTTGCGACAATTAGCCAATATAAATCAAGATTTGGGATACTATACTGCTCTGGAATTAGACGGGGGAGGAAGCTCAACTTGTCTTTTAAGGAATCTTGAGACTGATGAGTTAGAAGTCATGAATACACCTTCAGATGGATATTTACGTTCTGTCGTCAACGCTGTATTAATAGTTGGAGATCCTATTGAGGATGTTGTTACAACAGAAACGACAACAGAAACATTGACTACATTCGTTCCTACTACAACGTCAGCAACCACTTCAACGAATGTTGCGACTGATATTACTACAAGAATGACCACCACATCAATCCCAACAACACTACCAACTCAATCTACTACCGTTTCCTCTACAAACACAACCACCAATACAGAAATATCTAGAACTAGTGGTTGTGGTTCTCGACTGAATGTTAACGTTTCAACATCACTACTTGGAGTTGTTTTCTTAATGGGATTCCTTTGGTATAGAAGAAATTAATAAATTCTTTATAAACATAGATTTTCTATTCATTCAACTCAGATTCATATAAGGTGTTTGTGATACAACATTCTCGGTGTGAAACTAACATCTTTTTTGTTAATACAAATCAAAACTATTCTAAATAATGGTTTTTCTACTTGAAATTCTATTCAATTTAGATTAATATAGTTAAATGTCACACGCATTTTCAGATAATGAGTATTCAAAGACGTTCGTAATATCTTGATTGTAACAATTTATAAAGGTTTTAATTATTATCTTTAACTACTTTAATACTGATTCACTATGTTATAATATTAACTAAGGAGTTGACTTTATGTACCCATTTTTATGGCCTGAAGTATTTAATTATTCTATACCAATGTATGATTTATTGATTGCCATTGGGCTGTTATTTATGATTTTGTATGTTGCAAGAAGATTTGAAAAGTATGATGGGTATTCTCGCAAACAGACGAACAAACTACTAATTCTATTGGTTGCGAGTTTGTTGATTGCATTAGTATCTTCTTTTCTATTTGATGGAATTTTTCATTCCATCGGAACTGGTGAATTGACCTTTGGATCAATCACGTTCATAGGCGGATTAATAGGCGGAATTGCAGCATTTTTGGTATTACTTAAACTATTCTACAAGGATGAAAACAAGGATGTTAAAAAAATTCTAAATACAATTATCACCGGAGTTGTTCTCGCACATGCGTTTGGTAGAATTGGGTGTTTCTTTGCAGGTTGCTGTTATGGAATTCCTACAGATTCCTTTTTGGGAGTAGTATTTCCATACGGACATTCTCATATTGCATATCCAGATGTAGCCATTTTTCCTACACAACTTTTTGAAGCAGCATTTCTATTTATTCTTTTCATTGTAATGAATAAAGTCAAAAGTATTAAAAATATTGAAGTTGAAGTATATTTGTTGGCTTATGGAGTTTGGAGATTTCTTATTGAATTTATTAGAGGTGACGATCGTGGTACTATATTTTCTTTTATTACAACTCAATACAATTCCTTTCCAACGCCATCTCAATATTTAAGTTTGTTAATGATAGGGTTGGGATTCTTTATGCTACATAAACGTCATAAAACAACCTGATGAATGCTCACTAAACGAAATCTAATCAAATTGTATTATCAAAATTGGAATTGGTACTATAGAAGACCTTAATGAAAGTGTTAGTGTTTTATCGAACAATGTTAACAAATACGCTATAAAAAACAGAAAATTGAAACGTTGAATGGTCTACTATTTAAAACTCGTTTAAGTCAAATTGATAGATATATTTTAAACCATATTCCTTCACCAGGAATATGGTTTTTTATAAAAAAATCACTATCAAAAGATAGTGACATAGAAATAGTACTATTTATCCATACTTTTAGGTTTTTTGTGGTAAGATTCGTGAATTGACAAGAATGGTATTTAGCGATGATTCAATCTTACTACTTCGAGAAATGAATGATATAACTTGTTATTTGACAGAATCAATAAAAGCTATCATTTTATCACGGCACAACTCAATTTCTTCTACAAGCTTCATTTGTGCATAGACTCTTGTCAGATTATGTTTTGGATAATCGATTCGGAAGTATTGATCATTGTTTAAATAATCTGTTAAAAAGCGAATTGTAATTTCCATCGTAATTACCCAAACGCTATCGACCAGAAGTTTTTTCTCAGTATCAGTCAATATTTCTGACATTTCACTTAAAAACCCTTCTGTAAAAGCTTCAAAAAGAGGTAAGTCTAACTTGATTTTAGATAAATCAGATTCATCCTCGTTGCTTGCTGATGCTCCAATACGGATTGCGTCCCCAAAATCATATAAGACGGACCCTGGCATCACAGTATCCAAATCAATAATACAAACCGCTTTTTTCGTTGTTTTATCAATCATTACGTTATTTAATTTTGTATCATTATGAGAAACGCGAATTGGAATTTCATGATTGTCCAATGCATCAGTAATTATTGATAACCTATCTTTGCGGTCGTAAATGAATTTTATTTCATGAAACACATCGATTGCTCGGTTGTATTTATCCAATTCGATAGCTTCGCTTAATGCTCCATAACGTTTTGGAGTGTTGTGAAAATCCGGAATTGTGACAGATAATTTATTAGGGTCAAAATCATTCAGAAATTTCTGAAAAGCACCAATAGCAATTCCGACTTGTT
>CAZUQS010000085.1:0-6217 GCA_964622615.1 uncultured Candidatus Izemoplasmatales bacterium
TCACAATGATCAAATCTAATTTTTCAGCAATATATTGGAAAGTTTTTAATGCATAAAAAGAAATATGTGTTTTTTCTCTTCTATACCAGGATTTGAGAAACTCATCTACACTCAGGGCATTAAACTGTGTCATTATTACTAGATACCCAGATTCATCAAGAAGTGATGTTATATGATTAAATTCGTTCAAAGGTTTCACAAAATGTTCGACCACCTCAGTCACAGTAATAAGATTATACTTATGACTTAAATACTCTTCATTCGGATTAAAAAATGGATCATAATCATATGTTTCATATCCAGCCCTTATCAACAGTTCCTTTAAAACCGGACCTGGTCCAGATCCATAATCTAATGCTTTTCCAGAAATGTGTAGAGGTATAATATAATTATCAATCAGACTTTCAAACATTAAAACGTATCCTTTTGATTCAAATGAATTATTATGATTTTGATACTCTTTGTATTCAAGCTCGTGATTTAAGTGGTGTTTTACATTTTTATATATAAAACCACACTCATCACACAAAGAGTATGTGACTCGAATTTGTAAATCATCTATAACTCTTGTAGCAGCTCCACATATCTTACAGGGACCTACTTCTTTAGGGTTTTGTTTAATCATAATATAGTCTCCTTGAATTACGATGTTCTTATTTGACTTTGCTATGCATATTTTATCATATATTTGTACTTTTTCTAGTTATTTATCTTTTTCATTTTTCAATACATATGATAAGAGAGGTCTCCACAGTTGTAATTCTATATCAATCTAATCTTATATTATATATTTTTGTTCACATTTTTTATTGACTACTTCGAGCTTTTAGATAAATAAAATGTGGTCTAAATGATATAATAGATTAAATGAGGTGTTATTATGAAAGTAATCATTATTGGTGGGGTAGCTGCAGGAATGACCGCAGCTGCAAAACTAAAAAGACTCGATGAAAATGCTGTTATTCATGTATATGAGAAGGGAACTGACTTAAGTTATAGCGGTTGCGGGATGCCTTATTATTTAGGGGATATCATAACAGATGAAAAGTCCATTATTGCACGTTTTAAAGAAGACTTTGATAAGCAAGATATCCATGTCTTTTTAAACCATGAAGTAATCGAGGTATTACCTAAAGCTAAATTTGTCTCCGTTAAAAATATGTTAACGAATGAAACATTCGTTGACAATTATGATAAGTTATTGATCGCTACAGGCACCTATGCAGCTAGAACAAATGCACCAGGTAGTGAAAACGCAACTATTTATGTTCTTAATCAATTAGAAGATATGCGCTATATTAAACCAGAGGTTAAAAAAGGCAGAAGTGTTTTAATCTTAGGTGGAGGTTATATTGGTGTTGAGGTTGCTGAAAACATGTCTAAAAAAGGGTTAGATGTATTTGTCATTCAAAGAGGTGATCAAATACTATCCGTCTATGATAAAACCATTGCTGAAAAGGCACAAAAATCTTTAGAAGATGAAGGCGTTAAAATCCAGTTAAATGAGAATCTCATATCTTATAGTAGAAGCAACGATAAAACGATTGTAACCACGGATAAAAATACATATAATGTAGATTTTGTCATAGAATCCATTGGTGTTAGACCGAACACGAGCTTCTTAAAAGATAACAACTTTGATATGCTTAAAAATGGAGCAATTATCATCAATGACAAATGCGAAACATCCATTAAAGATATTTATGCTGCGGGTGACTGTGCAGCATATCATCACATCATTAAAAATGATATAGCGTATGTACCCCTAGGTACACACGCCAATAAGACTGGTAGAATAGTTGCTGAACAAATAGCAGGAATAGATACAAGGTTTAACGGTATAGTAGGTTCTAATATCATCAAAGTAGGTAAATTAGGGTTAGCTAAGACTGGTCTTGGTATCGACGAGGCTTTAAAACTAGGATTAGATTATGCTTTTGTTGATATTACTGCTAAAGATCAACCGGCTTATTATCCAGGAGCTAAGAATGTTTTCGTAAGAATCGTCTATGATAAAAAAACCGGTGTTTTAAAAGGTGCCCAGTTAGTTGGTGAAAAAGGGGTATCGGATAGAATTAATATTATGGCGCTTGCCATAACAAAAAGTCTAACTGCAAGTGAATTCTCACAATTAGACTTTGCTTATGCGCCACCATTTTCAACAGTTTGGGATCCACTTTTAGTAGCAACGCTACAAATTAAAGTATAATTTTTTCCTTAACTAAAGTCACCCATGCTTCAGGTATCTCTGATACTTGAGCATACAATGCCCCAACGAGTAAGTTTCGATCCGAAACAGCACCACCTATTGTAGCATTTAGTTCTACTGCTTCTTGATAAGAATTTGTGTGTGATAAAATATGCATGATTAAAGGAATAGAGTATTGGATTTCACAAGCTCTACCTGAATATTGTTTAATAAATTCATTGGTGTTATCCATTTCAATTGCTTTATTAAGTGGTATTTGATACTTAACAGGTCCCAAATGTATTACACTTTTAACTGCTTCATGCATACTACCTTTCCGTAATAAATCAAATAGACTATCAAACATATTAAAATAAATTAGATAATCTTCATCCTGGGAATATACAGTTGTTAATTCCCAGGCTTTTTTATTGTCTAATCCTAATTCTTTACATACCAAGTATGGCGCAAAACCTACAAGATGATTGTCCATCACAGGTATCTTCGGTGTATCAATATGTAGACTTTTAGCCAAAAAGGTTACTACATGTTTTTTTGAATATGTTTCTACATATCCAGTGTAGGATCCACCCGGTTTAAATTTTTCATACAGTAGTTTTGAATAATCTTTTTTAGAAAATTCTTTGTTACTTTCCATCGCTTGATAAAGCCACTTGATGATTTGCCCTTGAACAGTCAAATCTCCAATTTCACTATTTGGATAACTATAAAAAGAGGGTTTTGCTTGTTCAAAGTGCTCTTTTTCTTGTCTTAAGAATAACAAGGATTTTTGCTTAGATAATTCTTCTAGGTATTTATAATCATAAATCCAATGTATTCCTAACGTTGAAGCATTAGCAATCAAACCTGGTAATATATATTTCTCCATTAGTCTCTTGTATACTTTTGTAATAATTGATTCAGTATACTCTCCTTTTCTATATAGTTTTATTTAATCAAGTTTTATATGTGTATTTTATCACACCAATCAAGAAATATGTACTGAAAAACCTTACAACATTACATGCATTAGTTTTTTTATAACTGGTTTAATTTCTTTGTAGACTTCACATAGAAGAATAACAAAGAAATGGTATATGCATATTGTATAACAAATTGGAAAATTTCGGGTTTACTATACCAACCAATAGTGGCATATATAGCAATCCCGACTGGTTTGTCCTTGTGATTTAAGAATGTATCTGATAAATCGTAAGCCTTTGTATAAATCCAATGTCCAGAATCTATAATTGATTCTGCTTTGAAGTACGAAAATAATTCATGAAAACTATAACCTAGCATAAACCCTGCTTGTAAAATTAAATATACTAATGTAATTTTAAATATAGCTTTGATATTTACCCTTATCAATGATTTATAAATTAAGAACACTAATATTGCTGACAGTGCTACACCACTTAATGCACCAAATAAATAAGAAATCTTTTCAACTGAAGCAATAGTAAATAATACAATTTCTGCCCCTTCTCTTGCGACCATAACTGTAGCTAATAGGATGATTGCTCTTTTTGAAAATCTAAAACTCAACTTGTCTCTAATGTCATTCGTAATATTATTTCTATTTTTTAACATAAATATAACAAAAGTTGTTATCAATATTAAAGCAAAGAAAGATGCTCCAAATTCCCATAGTTTAGCAATGTTTGTATTACCTTCCCCAATCAAACTAGATAACCCGAATAGTAATAACCCAAATATAACTGATGCTCCTAATCCATATCCAAGTCCCTGAAAAACATACTTTCTATCATTAGTTCTATTTGTTTTACTTAAATAATCTAGCATAATTGCAATTATCAGAAAGGCTTCTAACCCTTCCCTGATTCCCATAATAAATCCTGGTAAAAATTCAATTGAAAACATAAATACTTCTCCTTTAATTAATTTTAATACAAATATTTTATAATAAAAAGGATACATCACAATTATCATAATTTTTGTAATTATTTGACTCGAGTTTAGCCTTGATTTTTTGACTGACAATGGCCGCATGACAAGTTTGTTACAATAATTTTTATCATGTTAATTGCATCGTTGTTTCACAAGTTGGTTCTCCAGCAGAAGTTGAAATTATTTTACTTGCTGATAATCCATCTTGAGTAATCGTTAATACCCCATCAATATTTCTTGGTAACCATAAATCAATAAAACCATTACTCAACGATGTCATGTTTTCAGAAATCACTACATTTCCTTCGAAATCAACAAACTCTACATAAAAAAAATCTTGTTTGAGTTCTCCTCTACAACCTGTCGCGCTATGAAACTCACATGTATGTGTAGAGGTGATGTATGGAGCAACTGATAGGTAAAATTCATTTTCTGGCATATCTACAGATATTCTAGAATCATCGATGAAAACGACTAACTCATCGTCATATACTGATAATCCAAACCCATCAACAACTATGCTTCCATCCGCTACACCTGTCAATATTTGTTTTCCGTTCAATCCTTCTAAACCAACACTTGCTAAATCAGCATTAGTTGAGCACGCACTCAACGTTAAGGTTACAATCAATATTGTAACAAGCAAGATTATTTTTTTCATTCTATTCCTCCTATTATTACAAATATGCTAATAAAATGTGTATATACAAAAAAAGTTTGAGTTAACAAACTTTTAATGCATTCCCATACCGCCATGCCACACATCTTCGTCTATATGATCGTCGAATCCACTATGGTTGTGGTAATCAATGTTATTTTCGTCTAGAAAATTCATTAAGTCGTCCATGAAATCATATCTTACTTGATAGTCATCATTTAATTCGTCAAGTGTAATTGCGTACTCGATTAATAGTTCATCTATCTTTCCTTGAACTAACACTAACTCTTCATCAGTTAAGTCTGCTAACATATGTTCAATGAAGTCACCGTCATCGAAACAATATCCTCCACCCATATGTCCGTAGTAGTCCACCTCATCATTTGGTGATGCTTCGGTATTTTGTGATACCTCGTCAATTGGTGATACTTCGGCATTAACCACTTTATCTACACCAAAACCGAAACCAACTCCCAGTAAAATCATTAATCCAACTTTTAATATATTCATCATTTATTCTCCTTCATAGTAGTTTTTAATTCTTTATAATCTTCAATACTAATTTCACCTTTAGCAAGTCTTTCATCAAGATGATTTTCTGCACTTTTTCTTTGGAACGAATTCACATTAATATCCCCGCCTATCAGTAAATACACCACAACTCCTATTACTACAAACACTAAAATCATCATAAATCCATTTCCTCTCTTTTGCTACATCCATTGCTATGACAATATGAACACTTGTCAATCACAAGATCACGGCATTCTTCAGGAATTTCAGTTCTCTCATTAATGACAGTAGCTCCAACGAATACCAATATTAGAGCAACTATAATTACAATACCTATCATTTTGAGTTCACAATTCTTTGAATATTTTGGTACTCATCAATAGATATTTCACCTTTTGAAAGCCGTTCATCCAAAATTTTCAAGGAGTTTTTTGGGGGTTTAGTCTTCATACTGAGCAAAGCTATAGTTCCGATAATTATGACTGAATATGAAATAATGACGAAACTCATATTTAAATAATATGTAAGACCTGAATAACTATCATAATAGCCATAATGATGAGCCATCATCCCATATCCATAATCTGTGAATGAATAATTATAAAACAGAAATCCAATTGAAATACTCATCAAAATATATATTAGTCCTATTTTTCGTTTCATTTTAATCACCTACTTAGATTTTACACAATAAATATAAAAGAAATGTGAAGATTACAAAATAATTGTAAACTTCACATTTTCTTCTAATATATCAATCTTTATTAAACCACCAACCGGATTTAAGAGCAGTCTGCATAAATACAATCCAAATCCTTTTCCATGGCTGTTTTCAGAATAACTCGATGTTCCTCTCATACCCTTTTTAAAAATGTTGTTGGGATCTATATCCAATATATTTAATGGCTTTGAAACAAATTCAATATATATCTTGTCATCCCTTTTTA
>CAZUQS010000086.1:0-6166 GCA_964622615.1 uncultured Candidatus Izemoplasmatales bacterium
TTAGCATATCCGCAATTGGATCTGTCATTACCATATTATAATGCCTCCTTCCTTAATCTATAGGAAATATTTCTACTCATAATAATTACCAACTTGCTTTCTTTACTCCAGGGATTTGACCTTTATAAGCCAATTCTCTGAAACAAACACGACACAATCTAAATTTACGATAAACTGCATGAGGACGTCCGCAACGTTCACATCTAGTGTAGTTTCTTACCGGAAATTTTGAACCGCGTTTTTGACTTACTTTTTTTGATGTCTTTGCCATGATATCCTCCTTATTTTCGGAAAGGCATTCCGAATTGTCTAAGCAATTCCAATGCTTCCTGATCTGTATTTGCTGTGGTTACAATAACAATATCCATACCACGAATTTTTGAAATTTTATCGTAATCTATTTCTGGAAATATTAATTGTTCTTTCACACCAAGTGTGTAATTTCCTCTTCCATCAAAACCTTTAGGATTCACTCCTCTAAAGTCTCTTACACGTGGTAAAGCGATTGTAACTAATTTATCGAAGAAATCATACATTCTTTCGCCACGTAGTGTTACTTTACAGCCAATCGGCATACCTTCACGTAACTTGAAACTCGCAATTGATTTTTTTGCTCTAGTTATTAAAGGTTTTTGACCTGTGATTTGTCCTAATTCATTTACGGCATCATCTAATACTTTTGGATTTGCAACTGCATCTCCAGCACCAATATTGACAACTATTTTGCTAATTTTTGGAGCTTGCATGATTGAAGTATAATTGAATTTTTCGATTAAAGCAGGTACGATTGTTTCTTTGTATATTTGTTGTAATCTATTCATCTTATTCTCCCCTCACTATTCCAAAACTTCGCCAGATTTTTTTGCAAATCTAACTTTTACTTCTTTATCTTCTTTTTTCACTTTTTTCGTGATTGTTTTATATCCTATTTTTGTAGCAGTTTTTGCTTTTGGATCTAACAACATAACATTGGAAACGTGGATTGGTTTTTCAACTTCCATAATTCCTCCATCAGGATTTGCTTGAGATGGTTTTAAATGTTTTTTAACTTTTGTTAATCCATCGCCTTCAAGTACAACTCTGCTTGTTTTAATTAAAACTTTAAGAATTGTTCCTTGTTTGCCTTTATCTGCACCAGAGATTATAACGACTTTATCGCCTTTTTTTAATTTCATTATACGCGCCCTCCTATAATACTTCTGGAGCTAAAGAAACTATTTTTGTAAATTCTTGGTCTCTTAACTCTCTTGCAACAGGACCAAAGATACGCGTTCCTCTTGGACTCTTGTCATCTTTAATTAATACTGCTGCATTATCATCAAATTTTACGAACGAACCGTCTGCACGACGTATAGCATGTTTTGTTCTTACGATTACTGCTTTTACTATCTCACCTTTTTTTACTGCTCCACCCGGAGTTGCTACTTTAACAGTTGCCACAATAATATCTCCAATACCAGCGTATCTACGTCTAGTACCTCCCAATACTTTTATGGTTAAAATTTCGCGCGCTCCTGAATTGTCAGCTATCTTGAGTCTGGTTTCTTGTTGTATCATATTAAGCCTCCCAATTACAATACATGTTGACGTTTTTCCACTATTTCAATTAAACGAAATCTTTTCGTTCTTGAAAGTGGACGGCATTCTGTAATCTTTACAACGTCTCCTGTATTGGCTTCATTTTTTTCATCGTGTGCTCTGAATTTCTTAGATGAGATAACTCTTTTACTATATAAAGGATGTTTTTTATATGTAGTAACTAAAACTGTAATTGTTTTATCATTTTGATCAGAAACAACAGTTCCAGTGAATACTTTACGATTTACTGTATTTTCCATAATATCCTCCTATTTACTTTCTCTCTCTGTAAGAACGGTCATCATACGAGCGATGGTCTTTCTTACAGTGCTTAAGCGTGCAGTGTTGTCTAATTGACCTGTTGCTTGTTTGAAGCGAAGATCAAATAGTTCTTTCTTTAAATTTTCAATTTCATTCAAAATATTTTCGGTGTCCATCTCACGGATGTTTTTTGCATACATCATTTTGAATCACCACTTTCTTTTCTAACAAACTTCGTTTTGATAGGTAGTTTGTGTGCTGCCAATCTTAAAGCTTCTTTTGCTACTTCTTCCGAAACACCAGCAACTTCAAATATTACTTGACCTACTTTTACTACAGCTACCCATTCTTCAGGAGAACCTTTACCAGAACCCATTCGAACTTCTAACGGTTTTTTTGTTTTTGCTAAATGTGGGAAGATTTTTATCCAAACTTGCCCAGCTCTTTTCATATGACGAGTCATCGCAATACGACTAGCTTCGATTTGACGAGCAGTAATCCAAGTCCCATCTAATGCTTTTAAGCCAAATTCTCCGAAAGCAACTTCAGTGTTACCTTTAGCTTTACCTTCGTAACTCACTCGGTGAGGGCGACGATATTTTGTTCTTTTAGGCATTAACATAATTACTTAACCCCCTTTTTCTTAGAAGGTAAAATTTCGCCCTTATAAATCCATACTTTTACACCTAATTTACCATATGTTGTTTTAGCTTCCGCTAAAGCATAATCGATATTAGCTCTTAAAGTATGAAGAGGTACATTTCCTTCACTATATCCTTCAGTACGTGCCATTTCAGCTCCGCCAAGACGACCTGAAATTAAAGTTTTACATCCTCTAGCACCAGATTTTAAAGCTCTTTGAATTGCAACTTTTTGCACTCTTCTAAATGAAGCTCTATTTTCTAATTGGTGAGCAATATTCTCAGCAACTAATAAAGCATCAATTTCAGCACGTTTGATTTCAACTACATTTAAGTAAACAGTTTTGTTTGTAAGTTTTTGTAGTTTTTCAACGACGGCTTTTTTCGTTTCAGCGTTTCTACCGATAACCATACCAGGTTTAGCAGTATTAACAGTAATAATAACTCTCTTTTTACTTCTTTCAATTTCTATTTTTGAAACGCTTGCATTTTTATAAAGATCATAGATTAATTCACGAATTTTTATGTCTTCATGAAGTAAATCAGCTACATCATTCTTATCAGCATACCATCTTGATTCCCAATCAAGAATGATTCCTATGCGTTGTCCTATCGGATTGACTTTTTGTCCCATAAAAATTCCTCCTATTCTCTTTCTGCCACTGTTAAGTAAATGTGGCTAGTTCTTTTTAAGATTTGGAATGCTCTACCTTGTGCATGTGGTTGCATTCTCTTCATTGTTTTACCTTCACCAACGAAAACTTCTTTTACAAACAAATTTTCTTGTTCTAGTTGATAATTGTGTTCTGCATTAGCTACAGCAGATTTTAATAGTTTTTCCACCACTAGTGAAGCTCTTCTTGATGTGTTTTTTAAGATTGAGTAAGCTTCTCCAATATTTTTTCCTCTAATTAAATCTACTACGAGTCTAACTTTACGAGGGGCAATTCTTACTTGTCTAGCAATCGCTTTAGCTTCCATATTATTTACCTCCCCTAGATACTTTCTTATCAGCGTGTCCGCGGTAAACTCTAGTTGGAGCGAACTCTCCTAATTTATGACCAACCATATCTTCAGTGACATATACAGGAATATGTTCTTTCCCGTTATGAACGCCGATAGTTAATCCCACAAAGTTCGGAAAAATTGTAGAACGCCTTGACCATGTTTGAATTACTTTTTTTGAATTTGCTTCGTGTGCAGCAACTACTTTTTTCATTAAGTGATCGTCGCAAAATGGACCTTTTTTTATTGAACGTGACATATTGAGTTCCTCCTTCCTTATTTATTTCTTCTTCTAACGATTAGTTTATCGCTAGGTTTTTTATTTTTTCTTGTGATTTTACCAAGGGCAATTTTTCCCCAAGGTGTTAATGGTGACTTGTGTCCAATTGGTTGTTTACCTTCTCCACCACCATGAGGGTGATCGACTGGGTTCATAGCTGAACCACGAACTGTTGGTTTAACTCCCATATGTCTTTTTCTACCCGCTTTACCGATGTTAACTAATGAATAGAACTCATTACCAACTTCACCGATAGTAGCACGGCAATTACCTAATACTCTTCTTACTTCACCTGATTTAAGTCTTACAAGAACATATTTTTCTTCACGCCCTAATATTTGTGCGCTTGTTCCAGCAGCTCTAATCAGTTGTCCACCTTTACCAGGATATAATTCAATATTATGAATTACAGTACCTACAGGGATTTTTTTGATTTCTTTCGCGTTTCCGATAACGATATCAGCTTTATCTCCTGATTCAACAGTCATTCCGACTTTTAATCCTTTTGGAGCTATGATATATCTTTTTTCACCATCAGCATAATTTAGTAATGCAATATTAGCTGTTCTGTTTGGATCATATTCGATAGTCGCAACTTTTCCAGGAATACCGTCTTTATTTCTCTTGAAATCAATGATTCTGTATTTACGTTTTGCTCCTCCGGCTTGATGGCGGACAGTAATTTTACCTTGATTGTTTCTACCGCCATTCTTTTTTGCAACAGTAGTCAAGGATTTTTCTGGCTTAGCAGCTGTGATTTCTTCGTAATCCAGCTTTGTCATGTGACGCAAACCATTTGTCTGTGGTTTATACTTAATAATAGCCATTACTTTTCCTCCCTATTAAACTTCATAAATGTCAATTTTATTGCCCTCTTTAAGAGTAACAATAGCTTTGGTAACTTTTGCTTTAAACCCTGAGTGTTGACCCACTTTTTTTGGTTTAGCAATACCATTAATGACATTTACTTTTTCAACTTTGACACCGAAGATTTTTTCTACAGCATCTTTGATTTGAATTTTATTTGCTCTTCCATCTACTTCAAAAGTGTATTTTCTACCTTCAGATAATGATGTGGTTTTTTCTGAAACGATCGGGCGTTTAATTATTTGATATTTGTCCATACTAACTTAAAGCCTCCTCAATCTTCTTTAATGCAGCTTGCGTCGCGATAACTTGGTTTGTGTTTAAGATATCGTATACACTGACGTGGTTGAAAGTAACAGCAACTACATTTGGTAGGTTTCTTGAAGAAATTTGAACTAAGTCGTCCACATTTTCCAAAATAACCATTACTTTTCCATCTGCTTTTAAACTATTTAATACTGTAATCATTTCTTTAGATCTGTGAGATGCTAATGTTAATGAGTCTACAGCGATTAGGTTGTTTTGTCTAACTTTATCAGATAATACTATCTTAAGAGCTAAACGTCTAACCTTTCTATTAACTTTATAATCATAATCTCTTGGGGTTGGTCCAAATACGACTCCACCACCAACATATTGTGGCGCACGGATTGTACCTTGACGAGCATGTCCAGTTCCTTTTTGACGGTAAGGTTTTCTTCCCCCGCCTCTAACAGCTGATCTGTTTTTAACTTGAGATGTTCCTTGGCGCATAGCTGCTCTTTGTTGTTTTACAACGTCATAAATAACTTGGTTATTTTCTGGTACAGCAAATACTGCATCGCTAAGGGTAATATTCCCAATTGATTCTCCTTGTTGATTTAACATAGCTAATTTAGGCATAGCTTCTTCCTCCTTCCGATAATATTATTTTTTAATTGCGTTTTTAATTATTAATAATGTTTTTCTTGGTCCTGGTACATTTCCTTTAATTAAAAGGATATTTTTTTCTGCATCAGAACGTACAACTACTAAATTTTGAACGGTCACTTGTTGCCCGCCCATTCTTCCTGGCATTTTCTTACCTTTTCTAATATGATTAGGTGCGATAACACCCATTGATCCTACCCCACGGTGATATTTAGATCCATGTGTCATGAAACTTGTGTGGAAATTATGGCGTTTGATAACACCTTGAAATCCTTTCCCTTTTGCAGTTCCTGTAACGTCTACATAATCACCAGCGGCAAATATATCACAATTTACCTCTTGGCCGGCTTCATACTCTTCCATTCCTGCAAGACGTATTTCCTTTACGTAGCGCTTAGGTGTTGTGTTTGTTTTCGCGAAATGTCCGGATAATGGTTTGTTAACTAAGTTAGCTCTTTTATCCATAAATCCCAATTGCGCTGAAGAATAACCATCAGTTTCAATTGTTTTCTTTTGCAATACAACATTCGGTCCTACCGAAATTACTGTGACAGGAATCATCTTGCCTTCTTCATCAAATACTTGAGTCATTCCTACTTTTCTTCCTAAGATACCTTTTGCCATG
>CAZUQS010000087.1:0-6115 GCA_964622615.1 uncultured Candidatus Izemoplasmatales bacterium
CATTTCTCTTGTTCTTATCTGGATTTCAAAGATTTTCCCACGGTTCACTACTGTTGTATGCAATGATTGATACATATTTGGTTTAGGCATTGCAATATAATCTTTAAAACGGCCTGGTACTGGTACAAATTTAGAATGAACAATACCGATTGCACGGTAACAGTCACTAATTGAATCTACTACAATTCGAAGCGCTAATAAGTCGTTGATTTCTTCAAAATCAACGTCTTTATTTTTCATTTTATAATATACAGAATGAATATTTTTTATTCGTCCTTTGATTTCAAATTCAAAATGTTCCGCTGCCAACAACACACTCAAATCATTTTCCATATGTTTAACATCAGCTTCACGGTTACCTTTTTTATCAGTTAATAATTTTGCGATGTCCTGATATTCCGCCGGATATATATATTTAAAAGATAAATCTTCCAATTCTGCTTTTAAACGATACATACCCAAACGATGGGCAATTGGTGCAAAAATATCTAAGGTTTCCCTTGAAATTCTTGTTTGTCGTTCATCATCTAAATACCCTAATGTTCTCATATTATTTAAACGATCTGCTAATTTTACAAATATAACTCGAATATCTTTTGCCATTGCTAAAACCATCTTTTGATGATTCAACACTTGTTGAGACGCTTTAGTTCCTTCATAGTGTAACAAATCTAATTTTGTTAACCCTTCAACGAGGTCCGCTACCTCTTCCCCAAACTTACTTTTTATTTCTTCATAATCGGTATTCGTGTCTTCAATAACATCGTGTAACAATCCTGAAACGATGGTATTGGGATCCACTCGATATTCCGCAAGGGTGATAGCTACATCGCGAGGGTGTACAATATAAGGTTGGCCAGATTTTCGTTTTTGATCTGAATGCTTGTCATAAGCATAGAGAAAAGCACTCCAAATAAAATCTAGGTGTGTAGGTTTTGTAAGATACTTCTGTAATTCCTCAAGAAGAGGTTTGTAAATTTCCTCTTTGGTCATGAATCCTCCTAATATTGCATTAATACCTTGATCGGATAATCTTTCATTTTTTCTCTACCATTTAATTCTACTAATTCTATCATAAAACCAAGTCCAACAATTGTTCCACCGGCTTCTTCCACCAAGCTAATGGTTGCTTCGACAGTTCCTCCTGTAGCAAGTAGATCATCCATTATCACAACTCTATCTCCTGATTTAATTGCATCCTTATGCATGCAAAGAGTATTTTTCCCATATTCTAAGGAATAATCATAAGATAACACTTCACGTGGAAGCTTACCTGGTTTTCTGACTGGTACAAACCCCGCACCAATTGCTGTTGCTACTGGTGCGCCGATTATAAATCCTCTTGCATCTGGACCTATGACAACATTTGCTTTCATCTCTATTGCAAAATCCGCTAATTCTTTCACTGCTGCTCGAAAAGCTTCTCCATCACCAATTAGCGGTGTAATATCTTTAAACTGAATTCCCTTAATCGGAAAATCCGGAACATTTGTTATATAATCTTGAAATTTCATTTTTATGCCTCCAATTCATTTTCTAGATATGTTTTAATGTGAGAAATGTAGTCATAATACAATAAGTCTATTATTTTTTTCTTCTCAGTTAATTCCATATACGTTTGTGATTCTTGTAGATCCGTTTTAATTGCATCTTCAACTACAACATAATATTCGTCTTTTCTAGTTATTAAGTTTAATTCAATGAAGATTTTTATTGCATATTTTAATATCAATTGGTTGAATTCAATTCGTCTCATCAAAATATCAAGTTTGAATTCCTTGATTTCTTTCAACATTTGATAAATTTTCCCTAATTCGCTCTTCATCAAAACTTTATTCAAATTCGCTTTAATCTTTTGAGGACTAATTACAAAGGTATCGCTAAGATTACTTTGTGAGATATAGTCATGAAAATCTTGTTCTAAAACAATCGAATCATTGAGTTCAATAAAGGTATTTTTTATCCAGGATAAATCTGATAAATAATGATCGCTGGAACGAAGATCTAATACTTGCAAACTGTTGCATACAACGTCTTTAATCATTAATTGAATTTTCTTTCTACCACGGTAATTATTCACTGTCAAACCAGCAACCAAATCAATGGTATCTCCAGTTTCTAAAGAGTGGTAGTATTCCAAACTATTGAAGTGTAATGCATCAAATTTCAAACCATGGCAATCCAACATAAGTTTGGTATGCTTTTCACCTAATATTTGCTTTCTAGAAATACGAAGTTCCCGAAACAAAAAACTAGCTGTAAAAAAAGATCTATCTTGAACAAATTGGATCGTATCAATATCAACAGAACACAAGTCTACTTCCATGTCAATCTTTAAAACTGGGGCATTCCCTTTAAGAACTAAAGAATTTAGTCCGGTTTTTAATTTCGGTATATTCTTTTCTAAAACTTGCAATCCAGCTGCTTGAGAATGACCACCATAGCGGGTCAAATATTCTTGATTTTTAATAAGCATTTCTAGGATGTTTTCGTTGCCAAATGATCGCATAGATCCTTTGCCTATACCTTCGGAATCAACCGTAATAATTAGTGAAGATTTTTGGTATTTCTCAACAATTCTTTGAGCACATATTCCGATAACCCCTTCATGCAATTTATCACTTGAAATGACAATGATATTGTCGTTTGGATTAACTAGTTTTTCACATTGTTTAAAGGATTCTTCTGTTAGTTTTTTACGAGATGCATGATTTTTCTCTATTTTTAGAATCAAATCATTTGCGACTTTATGACTATCTGTTATCAGCAACTCAACAGCGTCTAATGCTTTTCCAAGTCTTCCACTGCTATTAATCTTAGGAGCAATTTTGAACGATATAGCTGTTTCATTGATGATGTCTAGGTTTGAGAACTCAATTAGTTTTTGTAAACCTAGGTTGTTGGTTTTTCTTAGTTTTTTTAGTCCAACATTGATAATAGCTTGATTTTCATCTCGTAGTGGCATCAAATCAGCAATCGTTCCAATCATAGCTAAATCAGAGAATTCTTTGGCATCGTCTCCAATAAGTACTTGTGCTAATTTATATGCAACCATTACTCCGGCAATTTCTTTGAATGGATAATTTGGACTCAAATGAGTATGAATAATCGCATGAGCAGCTGGTATTACTGGACCAATTTCATGATGATCTGTTACGATAGTATCCACACCGTGTTTATTAAGCTCTTCTACCTCATTCACACAACTAACCCCATTGTCAACAGTAATGACCAATGATATACCCATCTCAAGAATATTTTCAACCGCACGCATATTGAGACCATAGCCGTCGATAAAACGGTTAGGCAAGTCATAATACACATCTGCATTCATTTTTTTTAGGGTTCTATATAAAACCGAAATCGAACAGATTCCATCACAATCATAATCACCAAAAATCATAATTTTTTCTTTTTGTTCAATTGCAGATAAAATTCTCGATTTCGCTTTCAAAATATCGTTTAAAAGATAAGGATCAATTAGTGAATCTTCTCCCATAGAAAAGAAAGATTCATAATCTGTTATGTCTCTATTTTTTAATAATGTATTAAAAATTTGATCATTTGAAACAATACCTTTGACTTGAGTTTCCCAAACATATTTACTCTTTAACAAATTCATCACTCTTTCTATTTCATATAATTATACTAAAGTA
This sequence comes from uncultured Candidatus Izemoplasmatales bacterium, assembly GCA_964622615.1. GTDB lineage: Bacteria > Bacillota_I > Bacilli_A > Izemoplasmatales > Hujiaoplasmataceae > 4572-104. The sequence continues at coordinate 3,657 of CAZUQS010000087.1, forward strand.
AGCCCTTAATTTATATACCATGTTTAAAAATAATTAGAATTTTAACGAAATATCCAAAGACTTGTAAGAATGCGTTAATGCACCCACTGATATCGTATCTACTCCCGTTTCACATACAGATAAAATACGATCTAAAGTCATGTTTCCGGAAGCTTCTAGTGTTTTCTTGTGTTGATTTAACATCACACACTCTTTCATCAGTTTATTTGACATATTGTCCAGCATGATAATATCAGCAGCTGTAGCCAACGCTTCAAGGAAGGCTTCAACGGTTTCTACTTCTACTTCAATTTGGATATTAGGTTGTACTTCTTTACGTACTAAAGCAACAGCTTTTGTTATTGACCCAGCCGCTTTAATATGGTTATCTTTAAGCATTACCATTTCACTCAAATTCATACGATGATTGGCACCTCCACCATCTAGTACTGCTTGTTTTTCTAAAATCCTTAGTAATGGGGTGGTTTTTCTAGTATCCAAAATTTTCGTTGGATATCCTTTGGTTTGCTCTACAAAAGATTTGGTCATTGTAGCGATTCCTGACATTCTTTGAAGAAAGTTTAATCCAACACGTTCACTCATTAGTATCGATTTTGTTTTCCCGGATACAGTTGCGATAATATCACCAACCACAACATCTTCTCCATTTTCTTTTATAATCTGAAATTCTGTTGTTTCATCAATAATACGAAAGGTTTCTTTACATACATCAATTCCTGATATTACACCGTTTTCTTTGGCAATGAATTGTCCTTTTGACACTTCATCACGAAACAGATAATGACTAGATACATCAATCGTAGGAATATCTTCTTTTATCGCAGCCTCAATAATGGCTGTTATTTTTTTATTCATCAAATTCATCTCCTAATTTTAAGTTTAATTGTTCATGGAAATTCATCTTCTTTGTACTTTTTACAAGTTTAATCCATTTTGCACTTCGACCTTTTCCAAGTGGTCGGATTTTTTCTGCTTCGTGTAATCTTTTTAAAGTTCGGTTAATTGTAGAATCAGAAATAAGTGGGTGACGCTCCCTAATTTCATCTTTTGCAAAGACATCTCCCAATTTCATAATCGTATTTTCGATATAATCAGATTTTGAAATTTCTAGCTTCGATTCATATTCAAAATCTCTAGCTCTTTCTGACAGATTGAAATAGGATTCTTTAAACACTTTAATAAAGAAACGCACCAAAGGCATAATTTCTGCTAGACCTTCTTGCCATTGAAACTTGCATTTTGCAATCGCTTCTTGCAAATCCGGTTTATTTAGATGAACCTTCGCAAAGAATGAAATATAGTTAGATACAATGAATCCCTCTTGAATCATCAATATGTACAATAAAAGGATTCCAATCACATCATTCTTATTTCCGGTATATACATCCATATTAATAAAATCAACGATAAGATTAACATGTAAAATTAGTGGTTCATAATTGTCTTCCTTTTTTACTGCGAGAAATTCATTGATGAGTTCTTCTAATTTCTCTCGCATAGAATTGGATTCTTTTGATATCAATGAATGCGTATTGATTTTAAATCTTCGGTATTGAATTTTGTCCAATCCAGATACATTTTGAAATAGAATTTTTACCAAACTATTGACTTCAACGACAGTCAAAGCAAATGGTTCAATAGATTTGTCTCGAATGTGTCTAAAGATGAAGATTAGGTTCTTGTACAGATGTTCTGCACTGTTTTTTGGAACAGTTGAATCTAGTAATAATGTCCTCATCCTTGACTCAGAAATCTTATACTCCGGAAAAAACACCCTTAAAAAAGCATAAGCGTCTTGGTCGGATACTGATTTTGAAATATAATCATAATTGGATTCAAATAAATTTTGATAGTAATCGTTTTTACCCATCTGATAATATAGTTTTGTTGTTTTTAAAAAGACATCGCTAGGAACAGGGTTTCGCTTGATCGTTTTGATACAATTCATAATTCATCTCCAAATATATAGTTTATAGTATTATTATACTATTTTTATTAGAAAAACATAGTCATAATTGCTTATTTGATAGTAATTAGCATAAAAAAAGACGGTTTGACCCGCCTTAAACATAGTCTTGTGTTACTCTAATATTATTTTATTGTAGAATTCCGGTAACCAGCTCATAGTATATTGATAGAACACTAAGGATAAATCAGCGCTTTGAACATTATCCTCATGATCGTCTAGTGGGAAGTTTGAAGTGGAACTGACATAAACATCATTAATAGGATTGATATTAAAATTCCCGCCCATTAAAGCTCCAACCATTAAAATCTTTGTCCCTGAAACAGTATCCGTATAATTGGAATTGATAACAATTTTTTCGAATCCTGAATCCCAGTTTTCGCCAGCGTATCCACCAATTTTTAGTGTATTTGTTTCTAAGCTGACACCGTCAACAGTGATTGTTGTTGCTACATAATTGTTACGATTGAATCCTTTGTTATTATAACCAACA
>CAZUQS010000088.1:0-5982 GCA_964622615.1 uncultured Candidatus Izemoplasmatales bacterium
GCAGCGGATTTTGGAGTTTTAATATGTGGTACCGGAATTGGTGTGAGTATTGCTGCAAATAAAGTACATGGAATTCGAGCTGCCGTAGTTAGTACTGAATTCACTGCCGAGTCAGCTAAAAACCATAATCTAGCAAATATCATTTGTTTTGGTTCTCGGGTTAGTACAATAGAAGAAGTGTTTCATTTCCTAGATATTTTTATGAGAACAGATAATTCGAAATTTAAAAGACATTTAGATAGAGTTCAAAAAATAAAGGAAATAGAGGGAAAATAATAGGAAAAGTAATATTATTTGATCATCCATTGATTCAACACAAATTATCAATTATCCGCAACAAGGACACGGACACGAAAACGTTTAGAGAAAATGTAAACGAAATCGGTTCTTTAGTAACCTATGAAGTGACTAGAGATTTATTAACCAAAACGATTGATATTGAAACTCCAGTTGCAAAAACCACTTGTGAAATATTGGCAAAAGATGTTGTAATTGTACCAATATTAAGAGCAGGGCTTGGGATGGTTGATGGAATACAAAATGTAATTCCAACAGCTAAAATTGGGCATATTGGTTTATACCGTGATGAAGTAACTTTGGAACCTCATGAATATTACTTAAAATTACCAAAAGAAGTTGTAAGTGCGACGATATTAGTAGTTGACCCAATGTTAGCTACCGGCGGAAGTGCAATTGCTGCAATTAATAAAGTGAAACAATATGGGGGAAAAGATATTAGATTTGTCGGTATTGTTGGTTGTCCTGAGGGTGTTTCTGCGTTGCAAAAAGCACATCCTGATGTGGATATATATTTGGTTTCTGTAGATCAAAAATTGAATGAAGTTGGGTATATTATTCCGGGGCTTGGAGATTGTGGGGATCGGCTTTTTGGCACAAAATAAAAAAAACGAATCCGTCGTTTTCGTTGTAAATTTGATTGTTCAATTCTTTGTGGAAACATTTGTAGGTATTGCTATCGGATATTTTTTGGGAAAATATCTTGACGAACTGTTATTTGATGATAAAGTAATACTTACATATATACTTATAGTCTTAGGGATTTTTTCAGGGCTGTGGAATCTAATTAAGAGAGTGCTTAGAAACATAGATGGGGGTAAGGGGAATGAAAAAAGCTAACATCATTGAACGAACATTTTTGTTCTGTTGGCCCTTTGCGTTGCTATTTTCTTTAGTGCTTTATTTAATAACACAAAATTTTGATTTTGTATTGAGTTATATTCTTGGAGTCACATCTGTTTTATTAATGCAATCTATGAATTATAGAATTATGAAAAAACTTTACAAAAACAATCCTCAAAAAATCAAATCAACAACGATAATCATTTATCTTGTAAAATATGTATTTTTTGGTATAATTTTATATATCGCTAATACCGACCCAGACTGGAATGTATATCTTACATTTGTTGGACTATTTACATTTAGAATTGTTTCATTTCCAGTTACATTGATTTTTGCAAGAAAAGGGGATGATGAAGATGCTTGAGTTTAAATTATTTGCACCCTTATCACCAAATGTTATTTCAACATTAATTATTGTTACATTTTTAGCTATTATTTTTATAATAGTTGGAATTAAAGTTAAAAAATCAGACCCAGCACAAACACCGAAAGGAATCGTTTTCTTATTCGTGTTTATCGTTGAGTCTTTTCATAATTTTATTAAGGAATATATATCAGGTAAGAAGTTAAAGTTTTTTGGACCTTACCTATTCACAATTATCGTTTTCTTGGCTCTAGCAAATACAGCATCATTAATTGGACTTGCACCTCCACTAGCAAATATTGGAGTGGCGCTTAGTTTCTCCATTATGACCTTTATAATGATTAAAGTTGCTGAAATTAAATTCCAAGGAGTTTGGAATAAAATAAAAGGATTGGCAGGGCCGGTTTTACCACTTGCAATCTTGATGGTCCCAATTAATTTAATTGGGGAAGTATCAACCCCATTCAGCATGGGACTTCGTCTCTTTGTGAATTTAATGAGTGGTACCGTAATTGCAGCAATGGTTTATGCTGGTGTAGGTTGGTTCGGAGGTATTTTCGCAGGGGTAGCTTTACATGCGGTATTTGATATCTTCTTCGGGCTAATTCAAGCTTTTGTATTTTTTATGTTAACAACAGTAAATATTTCTATGGCTTCAGAAGCCTAGAATATAAATAGGAGGATTTAAAAATGTTTGGAATGTTATTTAATTCAATCTTGCGTTTTGCAAGCGAGTACAATGAGTATTTTTCTAGCGGGATGGCGTATCTTGGTGCTGGAATAGCAGTTATCGCTGGTCTTGGACCTGGGATTGGTCAAGGATTCGCAGCTGGTAAAGCAGCGGAAGCAGTGGGTCGTCAGCCAGAAGCTCAAGGGAAAATCCTTGTGACAACTCTTGTTACACAAGCTGTAGCAGAAACAACCGGGTTATATGCACTATTAATTGCAATTTTATTAATTGGAAAATAAGATTTGCACCAACAACCTTTAAAGGAGGTTACGTATGCTTACTTTAGACATTGGAGATATAATGACAGCTGTTTCAAAAGCAATTGAAAATGCTTTGGGTGTCAGTTTATCAGACATGGCAATTCAAATAGGTGCAACATTTATTTTGGTGATTATTGTCAAAATATTCTTTTGGGATAAAATCACTACTTTTCTTGAGAAAAGACACGAGTTAATGGAAACGGAATTTGAGTCAGCTAAGACGGCGAACCAAGAAGCTCAAGACCTGCAAGATAAAACTTCTAAGGAATATCATGACTTAAAAGCAAAATCGAAAGGTTATCTTGAAAAAGCAAAACAAAAAGGCGAAGAAGAACGAACATCGATTATTGAAAAGGCAAAATTAGATTCTAATAATATGATGCATCAAGCCGAACAAGAAATTGCTTTAGAAAAGAAAAAAGCTCAAAGTGAGATCCGTAAGGAAGTTGTAGATTTAGCTACTTTGATGGCATCTAAAATTATTGAAAAAGAAATTGATAGCAACGATTATCAAGATTTAGCAGTGAAAAATCTTGAAAGTAGTGAAAAAGTATGACAGGTATAGCACATCAATATGCTTTAGCTGTTTTTTCTCTTGCAAAAGATTCAAAACGGGAATTCGAGTTTATCGATAGTCTAAATGCTTTTGTAAGTGGATTGTCTCTAGACACCTATAAATTTTTTGCGCACCCTAAGATATCAAAAACAGAAAAGAAAGATTTATTAGAAGTCGTAGTAAAGGACAAACTTTTACTTAATTTTATTAAAGTTCTCGTTGATAACGATCGTTTTTCTATTATTGAAGCTGTTAGTTTATCGTATCAAGATATTCTAAATGATCTTAATAAGATTATGAAAGTAATGGTAGTATCTAATAAAAAAATGACAGAAACGAACCTTAATAAAATCAAGAATAAATTAAAGAAAACTTATAACAGAAATATTGAAATTCAAACCGTATTAGATTCTAATATTCTTGGTGGTTTTAGAATTGAGTTTGAAGGTAATATTATTGATGAAACAATAAATAAACAACTAGTTGACATAAAAGCTAGTTTGTCAGAATAAGAGGTGTGGATATTGAAAATTGATCCCTTAGAAATAAGTTCTTTACTGAAAGAACAAATAAAAAAATATGAAAAGGAATTAAAAACAGAAAATATAGGTACTGTAATTTCTGTTGGTGATGGAATAGCTTTAGTATATGGACTAGACAATGCCATGAGTGGAGAGTTGTTGGTTTTTCCTAATGGTGTTTATGGAATGGTACAAAACTTAGAAAGAAATAATGTTGGAGCTATTTTATTAAATGATTCATCTCTTGTTAAAGAAGGCGATCAAGTAAATTCTACTGGAAGAATTTTAGAGGTTGGCGTTGGAGAAGAATTGATTGGAAGAATTGTCAATCCTTTAGGACAACCACTAGATGGACTTGGAAAGATTGATACTAAGAAAACAAGACCAGTTGAGCGAAAAGCGACCGGGGTAATCGAAAGACAATCCGTAAATCAACCTTTGGAAACAGGGTTAAAAGTGTTGGATGCTTTGGTTCCTATTGGCAGAGGACAGCGCGAGTTAATTATTGGCGATAGACAGACCGGTAAAACATCCATTGCTATTGATACGATTCTTAACCAAAAAGGTGGAGATGTAATCTGTATCTATGTTGCAATTGGACAAAAACAAACGAGTGTTGTAAATATATATGAAACATTGAAAAAACATGATGCCATGAAATATTCAATTATTGTAGCTGCGAATGCAAGTGATCCAGCTCCATTATTATATCTTGCTCCATATGCTGGGGTAACAATGGGTGAAGAGTTCATGTTTAAGGGAAAACATGTTTTAATGATTTATGATGATTTAACAAAACATGCGATTGCTTATCGTGAATTATCATTGTTGTTAAGAAGACCACCAGGCCGTGAAGCGTTCCCGGGGGATGTATTCTATTTACATTCTAGGTTATTAGAAAGAGCTGCGAAATTATCAGACGAACTAGGTGGAGGATCCATTACTGCGTTACCGATTATTGAAACGCAAGAAGGAGATATTTCTGCATATATTCCTACCAATGTAATTTCGATTACAGATGGACAAATATTCTTACAATCCAAGTTATTCTATTCTGGGATTAGACCAGCAATTAACGCAGGATTATCAGTTTCCAGAGTTGGTGGAGCCGCACAACATAAAGCTATCAAACGAATATCAGGGACATTAAGACTAGACTTAGCAAGTTATCGTGAGCTAGAAGCATTTACTCAATTTGGTTCGGATTTAGACGACGCAACAAAAGCGCGTTTAGACCGCGGTGAAAGAACGGTTGAAATCTTAAAACAAGGATTACATGAAACCTTGCCATTTACATTACAGGCAGTAAGTATATATGCATTGAATAAGGGGTTCTTGGATTCTATTAAAGTTACTGATATTAAACGATTTGAGACAGAACTTCATGGTTTCATGAAATCCAATGAAGATGCTCAAAAGCTTATAAAAGAAATGCAAAAAACAAAGAATCTACCTGATGGAGATGCTTTGAATGATATATTAGAAAAATTTGTTAATGATTTTATGTAAGAAGGTGATTAAATGGCATCATTACGAGAAATAAAAAATCGCATCGAAGCCACAAAAAAAACTTCACAAATTACAAGAGCTATGAACATGGTTTCCGCATCAAAACTAAAACGAGTGGAGAGAAAACATGTTTCATTTGGTCCAATTAAAATGTATATTAAAAGACTAATTGAAAATGTATTATCTTCAAACCCAGAACTTACTCATCCATTATTGGAAAATAGAGAGATTAGAAAAACTGGATATATTTTAGTTACGAGTGATAGGGGACTTGCTGGGCCATATAATTCCAATGTTATAAAATACTTTGAACAATTAGTAAAAGAAACACACAAAAACAAATCAGAGTATATTGTTGGAACGATTGGTTATAAAAGTTTTAGCTACTGTAAAAAGAAAAAGCTCCCGCTATTGAACAGTGAATCAATAAACTCTCGCGATGATGTGAAATTTATTGATTTTCAAGCAATGTCAAGAGCTTTTATTGAGTTGTATTTAAATCACGGAGTCGATAAAATTGTTATGATATATTCTCATTATATCAATTCCATGTCTCAAGAAACAAAACAAGAAATTTTATTGCCAATAACAGATTTAATTTCCGATAAAAACAAGATGGTATCAAATTACATTTTTGAACCTTCAACGGAAGATGTAATCAATCAGTTGTTGCCAATATATTTAGAAAATACACTGTATGGAATTATTCTGGATGCTAAAACATCGGAGCACGCTGCTAGAATGACAGCGATGAAAAGTGCTACAGATAATGCAATAGAAATCATTCAAAAACAGAATTTAATCTATAACCGTGCTAGACAAGCGCAGATTACATTGGAACTTAATGATATAATCGGTGGCGCAAATGCGGTTAATTAGGAGGAACAAATGGCAAATAT
>CAZUQS010000089.1:0-5931 GCA_964622615.1 uncultured Candidatus Izemoplasmatales bacterium
CCTTTTTGCAAGTTATAATACAGTCAAATGGGCATACGAATGGATGCTTTAGATTGTTTCTGACATCTTCCAAAAAGTTATTATTTATTGCTCGACCCGGTAATCCTACAGGACTTTTTATATAGACTATATCTTCTTTTTTAGAATTAATATATGTTTGCTTAAATTCTTCGCTTGCATCACATTCATCCGTAGTGACAAAACGCGTTGCCATTTGAACTGCGGATGCTCCATTATTTAAATAATAATGGATATCTGATCCAGTAAATATTCCACCTCCTGTAATAACAGGTATTTTCTGTCCATATTCTTTTTCATACGGAGCTAGCGCCTCTAACAGTTCTGGCAGAAGTTTTTCCAATGTATAGTCTTTTGATTCAATCTGTTCGTCTTTAAATCCTAAGTGTCCTCCTGCTAGTGGACCTTCTAATACAAATGCATCTGGCAGATAATTATAGTTCTTAATCCACTTTTGAATAATAACTCTCGCAGCGCGGCCCGAAGAAATAATTGGAACTAATTTTGTTTTGGATGCTTCATTTTTGTATTTAGGCAAATCAAGTGGTAACCCTGCTCCAGCAAAAATAAAATCGATACCCTCTTCTATTGCGGCTGTAACTAATTCACCAAAGTTTGTTAAGGCAACCATAATATTGACTCCCAATAAACCAGTTGTCATTGCTTTTGCTTTTTGTATTTCTGTTCTTAACCCTTGAATGTTATTATAGTTAAAATCATTGGTTTTCCCATCAAAAACACCTATACCAGCTGCAGAAATCACTCCAATTCCACCTTCGTTAGCTACAGCTGAAGCTAGATTCGAAAGTGATATTCCTATGCCCATTCCACCTTGGACGATAGGTAGTTCAGCTATTTTATCCCCAATAACTAATTTTTTCATTATGGTTTGCTCCATTATTATCCTTCTTTCTATTTGATATTCAAAGTATTTATATTACTATATCACACATAGTAATTTTTAGCAATATATTTTTATAAAAAATTCGCATAAATTAGAGCTTTCGAGTATATTTCTAAACAAACAAAAAAACTAGATTTTCACCTAATTTTTGCTAATTCACAGTAAATATGTACTTATATGGATATAATATGGCTTCTGCTATTATTTGTATGCTAGTAATCTATTTTCCTTCTTTCCCCGTAATATGTTCTATATCAATTTCAATGATTGACGTTATGTCAATTTCTTTGGCAATCATCTGATCAGCCATCTGAATAGGAATTTGTGAATACTTTTTTATCAGTTCCATTAAAACCTCATAAGTCGCATCCAAAACTCTTGCTTTACCAAATACAGTGACACTTTGATATCTTGTGTTTAGCTCTTCCCCAATTACTTTTACACTGTCATAAACAGAAAAAGAAACTTTATCATTACGTTTGATATTATCTATTTTGTGACCAACCTTTGCGCAGTGAAAATATATTTTATCATTATAATATACATAGTTTAATACCACTGTATACGGATAACCATTATCTCCTATTGTACCTAAAACACCGTCTTGACCACGTATTAAAAGAGCTTCTACATTCGGATCAGACATTTGTTTCTTTGCTCTTCGCATTTTTCTAAACATATTTCACCTCGAATAAATTTTATGATTCCATTATATCACTTAATGCTATATGAATGATTATTTCTACATAATTTTAACTGCTAATGTTAATCTATGATAAAATGTTCATGTCAAGACAATCTCTAGAAAAGGAGCTCTTCATGAAAAAAATTATTTCCCTGATTATCATTGTGCTAACTGCTACTTTTTTGGGCTGTAGTTTCATTTCTCCAACGACTAATTCCACCACTTTAGAGAACACAACCAATATAGAAACCACTTTAATTACGACTAGCATAGAGCAAAGAATACAAGCTGAATTTGCGTATTTGGAATCTTATATTCCAAATGAAATTACAGAAAATTTTTCACTTCCTATCGTATTTGATTCCGATATTCGTGTTCGTTTTTTTCAAGATAATCTGTTAATGGAATCTAATATTTTTACGTATACTCCTGGTTTAGTAGAAACAAGTAGTCGCCTATCGATAGAATTAAGCATTTATGATGTTACCGAATTGAAAGAATATACAATTCATTTGGTTGAAAATGCTACACTCTATAATCAAATGATCATAGATCAAGCATTCAATGAAATTGATTCTATTTTAAATGACTTAATTCCAGAATTTTTAGATGGAGATTTTCTTATTCCTGAAGTAGTCTACGAAAAGGCTTTTATAGTGTTTTCTACGGATACTCTTGAAATCTTTAATGGTTTTTATGTATTCCCATTCCCTATGGAAAATGAATTAGTTACATTAGTGGTTACCATACGTTTTCAGGGAATTACCAAAATCAATGAATATGATATCATATTAAAATCTCTCAATAGTCTTCTTCAAATACCTGAAATTCATATAAATACCTCTTACAACGAAGCAATTACATCTAAAGAAGAATACGTTGAGGCGTCTTTCTCACTTATCACATTTGATCAAAATCAAAATCAAATTCCCCTCGTTGCGAACGAAAACATGAAAATTCGATTGAGAGGAAATTCGACTTTTCACATGCCGAAAAAATCTTATAAAATAAAATTTGAGAACAAAACTTCATTGCTATTTGATCATTCGGAAAAAATTTGGGTATTATTAGCAAATTTTGCGGATCAAACACTAATTAGAAATACACTTGCAAACAACTTATCATCTCGGTTAGACTTGGATTTCACGCCTAGTTCTGCTTTTGTGGACGTATATCTCGATGCAATATACCTTGGCAATTATTTTCTAACAGATCAAATAGAAGTGTCCAGTGATCGAGTAGATATTGAAGAGCATTCATATGACACTGATACTGGTTTTCTTCTTGAAATGGATAAACGACTCTCTGAACCGGATCATGAAGGTATTGAAGGTATTGATTTCTTTTTTTCTTACGGAATTCCTTACGATATAAAATCTCCAAAAACCGATTCTAAATATTATTCTTCTGAACAATATAATTATATCAAAAACTATATTTCTCAAGTACATTATACCCTACAAACAAAGCAAGACTACTCTTCGTTAATTGATGAAAGTTCTTTTGTTGATTGGTTTATTGTACAAGAAGTATTTCAAAATGTAGATTCTGGATATTCTAGCGTCTATATGCATAAAGATAAATCAGGGTTATTAAAGATGGGCCCAGTTTGGGATTTTGATCTTTCAACAGGAAACCCTGGCCATCTAGGAGATGATTTAAGAAAACCCGAAGGCTGGTATACTTCTTTAGAATACAAAAACATATGGTATTTCTATTTAATGAAATATGATGGCTTCAAACAAAACTTAAAGACCCGCTGGAATGAAGTTTATTTGAATCAAATTCAAGGAATGATCAATGACATCTACTCAACTTCGAATTCTATTTCTAAATCGAGATATTTGAATTTCATCAAGTGGGATGTGATTGGAACTTGGGAAGATTGGTATACAGCCCCAGAAATTTTAGCAGCTACAACCTATCAGGAACAAGTGAAGTTTTTATATGATTTTCTTGTAATAAGAACTGATTGGTTAAATAATGAAATTAATAAATGGTAATGGACTTTTTTGTTCTGTAAATATGATTATTGTAGTAGTTTAAACAAATAGTATAAAAACCTCAGTATCAAAATTGATACTGAGGTTTTTATACTTTATCTATACAACATTACAAAATTATCTATGATTATACGCAACTAATCCCTTTTCTAAGATATACATAGCTCGTTTCATTTCTTCAACATCTAAAACATATGCGATTCTTGCTTCATCTTTACCTAATCCTTTGGTAGCGTAGAATCCTTCAGCTGGAGCCATCATTATAGTTTCTCCATCTATATCAAATTCTTCTAGCATCCATACAATAAAATCTTCAGCATTTTCAACTGGCAGTTTTACTACAACATAAAATGCTCCTGTAGGCTTTTCACAAATTACACCTGGAATTTTTTGCAGTGTCTCATAAACGATATCTCTTCTAGCTTGATATTCGTCTCTTATCTCGTCTGTATAAGATTGCGGTAACTTGTATAAAGCTGCTGCTCCAATTTGTTCTAAAGTAGCTACACATAATCTTGCTTGACACAGTTTCAAAATATTTTTAATAAGTTCTTTATTGCGAGAACAGATAGCTCCAATGCGTGCTCCACAAGCACTATATCGTTTTGATACGCTTTCTACAATAATCAAGCGATCTTCAATTCCTTGAATTGAACCCATTGACAAGCCTTGTAAGCCATCAAAAGCCATTCCTCGATATACTTCATCACTAATGATGTATAAATTGTGCTCTAGCGCGATTTCAGCAATCATATGCATTTCATCTTCACGAAGAATTGTCCCGGTTGGATTTCCTGGATTACTAAATAATATTGCTTTTGTTCTCGGTGTAATTAACCGTACAATTGCATCTTTTTTTGGCAGATGAAATCCTTCACTAGCTTCTGTAGTGATTGGAATGATATTCACATTTACTTCACCAGTAAAACCATTATAATTAGTATAAAAAGGTTCCGGAACCAAAATTTCGTCCCCAGGGTCACAAACAGCTATAGTACAAAATGTAATAGCTTCACTACCACCATTTGTAACTAATATATCATCTTCATCAAAAACAATATTGTCTTGCATAAAATACCCTCTGATAGAATCAATTAATATTGGTTCTCCTTGACTATATGAATATTTAATGACTTTTGTATCGTAATTATTAATTGCTTCCATAAATACTTTCGGTGTTTCAATATCGGGTTGACCAATATTTAAGTGATACACTTTCTTCCCTTTTTGTTTTGCTTTAAGGGCTATAGGAACTAATTTTCTTACTGGAGATGCTTGCATGCCTTGAATTCGGTTAGAAAATTTCATTAGACTGATTCCTTTCATCAAAAATCATATATATTGTAACACTTTAAAGCATGTAATTCAATATCCAAAAAGCGATATTTGAAAGTGCTTACATTAATGAGCAAAAAACACGCTATGTTTTGTAGATTTCTACGCTAATTGCTCTAATAAAAACAAGTTAACAAATGGTATGCAAATTTAACCTTGTAACTATGGACGATTATCAAAATCTTGAAAAGAGGTTATTTGCATCATAAACCATTCTTTTGAATTATCGATACCACTTTCATCTTCAATGAGATTTAGCAGATCCTCAATGGTTGCTATTTCATATCTATAGGTTTGAAAATATACAGATATTATATCATAGAATTCTGTTATATCTCCATCTAAAAATTCTTCAACATAGTACCGAAACATAGATGGCCCATGATAGTAAATTAAATACCCATATTGATCTTGAAATTCATCCACTTGTTGTAATAAAGATTCTCCTTGGCACACTTCATAAAGCACATCAAATCGTTCTTGCAAACTGCTTCTAAAATCCAAGAATCCATTATAACCTTCCATGCCATACATATTGTAATAATATAGCGACTGCATATATGTGGTAATTGCTTCGTCCAAAAACGATTCATCTGATTGATCGTTTCCAACCATAGAATAAAACCATTGATGAATGATCTCATGCACCACAGTTCCTTCATTGATCTCTTCGCTACAATATATAACACCTGTACTCTCCATACCATAATAATGACCATACTCCAGCGTGAAATGATCATATGGATAAGACCCGATTTCGGTTTCAAAATAATTGAATGTATTTGTTATTACATCTTTGGATAATGTTAATTCTGAAGCACTTAATTCTCTAATAGAATAAATCTGATATGTTCTATCACCCACAACATGCTCATAAAGCGTATAGTCTTTAGAAGCGCTAAATGAAAAATCCCTTGCATTCTGGATTTCATAATGATTTGTTTGTCGCCCTTCTTCTAGCTCTTGTGAAACATAACTCGCGCCAG
>CAZUQS010000090.1:0-5923 GCA_964622615.1 uncultured Candidatus Izemoplasmatales bacterium
GAATCAATTGCCATATCTTGAATTTGCTTCGAAACGTATTTTGGGCCTTTAAATAAGCGTATTATTTTAATTAATAAACTACCCATAGTCACAACTATTTGAGGAACATATGCAGTTCCAGAGATAACTGCTTTTTTATAAAAATCAGGAAAATCAAGTATCATTTTTCTTGCTAGAAAACTTCCCATTGAGTGACCAAGGATATACACATCTTGTTTTGGGTAATTCTTTTCGATATATTCTTTTACTAATACAACAGATTCATATCCTAAAATATCACCGTCTTTATCTGCAAAATGAACATATTCAAGATTGTCCGTAGATAATCCATGTCCTAAAAAATCACATCCTATTACAAGATATCCGCTCTTGTTTAAAAACTCAGCGAATAGTCCATATCTAGCAAAATGTTCTGATGCACCATGAATTACATGAACGACACCCTTCACTTTTCCTTCTGGTTGATAAATATAAACGTGAATTGAATTATCTTGATAATCTTTTAATACGATTTTTTCCATGAAATAGCCTCCTAATGGTTTATAAAAATATTATATCATTTATTGTTTAATTTTAAAATAGAATTTGTTATAATAGATAGGGTGATTAAATTGAAAAAATACATTTTAGCGATTGATCAAGGAACAACATCTTCAAGAGTTATCATTTTCAACCATGAAGGAGATATTGTAACATTTATTGGAAAAGAATTTACCCAATACTTCCCAAAAGCAGGATATGTGGAACACGATGCAATGGAAATATGGGATTCTGTGAAATATTGCATGGAATCTGCTTTGAAGAAAGCCAATATTACATTAGCTGATATTGAGGCAATTGGAATCACAAACCAAAGAGAAACTACTGTGTTATGGGATTCTAACACGGGTATTCCAGTATACAATGCGGTTGTTTGGCAATCCTCACAATCAAATGAAATATGTGACGATTTAATAAAACGAGGATATTTTGATATCTTCAAAGAAAAAACTGGATTATTAATCAATTCCTATTTTTCGGGAACTAAAATCAAATGGATTCTTGACAACTGTAAAGGTGCAAGAGAAAAAGCGGAAAAGGGAACACTTCGTTTTGGTACGATTGATACCTGGTTGATATGGAATTTGAGTAAAGGGCAGTATCACGTAAGCGATTATTCAAACGCATCTAGAACTTTAGTGTATAATATATATGACTTGAAGTGGGATGATGAATTACTTTCTATTTTAGAAATTCCGAAAAGTGTATTGCCTGAGGTGGTTCCATCTTCAGGAATTAATGCTTATACCGATGAATCTACCTTTGGATACAAGATACCAATATCAGGTATTGCAGGCGATCAACAAGCTGCATTATTTGGACAAGCTTGTTTCAATCCTGGGGATGTAAAAAATACGTATGGAACTGGTTGTTTCATTCTTATGAATACCGGGAAAAAACCTAGAAAATCCGATACAGGATTATTAACCACAATAGCGTGGGGCATGAACGGAGAAGTTACCTATGCTTTAGAAGGATCTATTTTCGTTGCTGGATCAGCGGTTCAGTGGTTAAGAGATGGATTGAAAATCATCAAAGAAGCATCAGAGACAGAAAGCTTAGCAATGTCAGTTGACTCCAATTTAGGAATCTATTTTGTTCCAGCATTTGCGGGTCTTGGAACCCCATTTTGGGAAGAAGACGTTAGAGGCTGTTTCTTTGGATTAACGAGAGGTGCGACGAATGCACACATTGCCAGGAGTGCACTTGAAGCAATCGCGTACCAAACCAAAGATGTAATTAATGTTATGCAAGATGATTCTAATATAAAACTGAAAACATTAAAAGTGGATGGTGGAGCAAGTAAGAATAACTTCTTAATGCAATTTCAAGCAGATATTTTAAACACCAATATATATCGTCCTAAAATAAGCGAAACAACAGCTTTAGGTGCAGCTTACCTAGCAGGGCTAGCTACAGGATATTGGAAATTAAGTGAAATCGAAAACAAGTGGAAAGTCGATCAATACTATGAAACAAAGATGGACCACAAAACAAGACAAGCATTATATCGTGATTGGCAAAAAGCATTGCAAGCATCGATTAAGTTTGCCGAATAGGGGGAAAGATATGGAAGACAAATTTAAAAAATTTAACGAAACAAAGCAAAAATCAGAAAAAAGCATCATCCTAGGTGGTATCCTACTTGTGGTTGGAGTCATTCTAGCATTATTGCTGGGTAGTAACATGGAAGCTTTATTAGTAGTAGGAATTATTGTAGTTTTGGCTGGTTTTGTATTTTTAGCTATTGGAGCTACGAAATTCTTTAAACTAAAAAAAACCTTTAAAACAGATGTTTTGACGGAACGATTTAAAGAATTAATACCTGGAATTACCTACAGTCCAAACCGAGGATTAACGGAAGGGGATGTATACTCTACAGATTTCTTAAAAAGAGCAGACCGTTTTCATTCAGAAGATTTCCTAAGTGGAGAACTAGATGGTGTTACATTTGCATCTTCCGATGTAAAATTGGAAGAAAGACATGTACAACACACTAAAAATGGAACTAGAGTATATTATGTAGCATACTTTGTCGGTCGAGTATTTCGTTTTGACTTTAACAAAGAGTTTGTTGGTTCATTACAAGTATTAGAAGCAGGCTCACCAAAATCAAGAGGTTATAACAAAGTAAAATTAGAGTCAATCGATTTTAATAAGAAATTTAAAACCTACGCAACCGAAGATATTACTGCATTCTACATTCTTACACCAGATATTATGGAAGCAATTTTCAAACTTGAAAAGAAACATCCAGGGAGAATCGGACTTAGTTTCCGTGGGGACCATTTATATGTTGCAATCAATAACAACAAAGATACGTTTGAATTGCAATTATTCCGTAAGATTGATGATAATATGATTAAAGAATTTGAACAAGATCTTTTAGTAATCAAAGATTTTATTATGACATTGAAATTAAATAATAATTTATTTAAAAAATAGGAGGAAAAAATTATGTTTTTAGCACTAGGAACAGGCGCAATAGTAGGAATTATTATTGGGGCTTTATTATTAATCATTGTAATATGGTACATCGGGGTAATGAATTCATTACGCCAACTAGAATTAAAAGTTCAAGAAGCAGAATCAGGAATTGATGTTGCTTTAACAAAACGTTTTGATATGCTATCAAAAATGCTTCAAACTACAAAAGGGTATGCAAAACATGAAGTTGAAACGTTAGAAAAAGTAGTAAAATGGCGCTCAGGGGTTCCAAAAGACGCAACGTTAAAAGATAAAGAAGAATTCTTTAATCAAATGAATCAAGTTGCTTCAGGAATTAATGTAGTTGTCGAAAAATATCCAGACTTAAAAGCAAACACAGTATTCTTAGAATTACAATCTGCTGTAGCAAATACAGAAGAACATCTTCAAGCAGCAAGAAGACTTTACAATGCGAATGTAACAAGAATTAATTCAGTTATTGTAACATTCCCACAAAGCATCGTTGCAAATGCAATCAAAATGGTTAAGAAACCATACTTTGAAGCAGAAGAAGCGAAAAGAGAAGACGTTAAATTCGAATTCTAAAACATACAATTTATTACGATTTATAATCAATTTATACTGAAAACAAGCAAATAAATGCTTGTTTTTTTTATAGTTTGCAAAAGTATATATACAA
The DNA here is from genome assembly GCA_964622615.1 of uncultured Candidatus Izemoplasmatales bacterium. Taxonomy (GTDB): domain Bacteria; phylum Bacillota_I; class Bacilli_A; order Izemoplasmatales; family Hujiaoplasmataceae; genus 4572-104. The sequence continues at coordinate 3,668 of CAZUQS010000090.1, forward strand.
TCTATGTATTTGAGTTCGAATTTCAATAATTCTCTTGTTTTTTTTCTTATAGAAGACTTGATATAATCTTTAAAAAAGGAGGAGATTATGAATCAAACAATTCTTGTAGGCCGCTTAGTAGCTGACCCCGAATTAACAGTGCTTGATAATGGTATGAAAGTAACAACGATTACCTTAGCGGTAAAACGAAATTTTAAAAGTGGGGTATCCAATGAATACGAAACAGATTTCTTAAAGTGTACATTGTGGAGTGGAATCGCGGAAGCGACTGTAAACTACTGTAAAAAAGGCCATACTGTTGGAGTCAAATCTAGATTGCAACAAAAACATTATGTGAAAGACGAAAAGAATGTATTTTCTTATCCAGAAATTATTGTGGAACAAATTACATTTATTAACAAAGCAAAAGAAAAATAAGATTTGTAAAAAAACTATGAATTATTCATGGTTTTTTTCTTTCTTTCTTTTTACAAAAAAAGAATTTATGTTATAATTTTTACTAAGGTGATGACAATGAAACAATATTTAGAATTTTTACAACATATCTTAAATAAAGGGTCTCATAAAGAAGACCGTACAAATACAGGGATTATCTCTACTTTTGGATATCAAATGCGATTTGATTTGACAGAGGGATTTCCATTATTAACAACCAAAAAAGTTCATATAAAATCCATCATTCATGAGTTGTTGTGGTTTGTTAAAGGAGATACAAATCTGGAATATTTAGCAAAGAATAAAGTGCGAATTTGGAATGAGTGGCCATACAAAAAATTCACATGTTCTTCTGATTATAATAATGAAACCATGGAAGAATATATTGATAAGATTAAGAATGATTCTGCATTTGCTAAAAAACATGGAGATTTAGGTCCTGTATATGGTAAGCAATGGCGAGATTTTTCTGGATATGATCAATTAGCTACCGTTATTGATGAAATCAAACACAATCCAAATAGCAGGAGACTAATTGTCTCAGCTTGGAATCCTCCACAATTGAAGGACATGGCTCTACCTCCTTGTCATTTGCTATTTCAGTTTTACGTGAAAGACAATAAATTATCATTACAATTGTATCAACGTTCAGCGGATGCGTTCTTAGGAGTACCATTTAATATCGCTTCCTATGCATTATTACTGATGATGGTAGCTGAAGTCTGTAATCTTGAACCATATGAGTTTGTTCATACGTGTGGAGATACTCACATCTATTCTAATCACTTGGATCAAGTGCATTTGCAATTATCACGCGAAACGCGAACCTTACCTAAAATGATTATAAAACACCGAGATAATATCGAAGATTTTGTATATGAAGATTTTCAATTAGTGGATTATAAACCTCATCCTACCATTAAAGGAAAGGTGGCTGTTTAATGATATCTCTAATTTTTGCAACTGATCCCAATCACTTAATTGGTGCAGACAATAATCTTCCTTGGAATTATCCAGAAGATTTAAAGTATTTCAAAAAAACAACATTGCATAAAACCGTACTCATGGGTTTGAATACATTTCATTCCATAATGAGTATCAATGGAAAACCACTACCAAAAAGAACGCTAATCGTAGCTTCTTTGGAGGAGTTTTCATATCCAAATGTAACTGTAATTAAGGATTTGATTGAGTTTCTTAAAACACCTCACGAAGAAGAAATTTTTGTGATTGGTGGTAAAACAATCTACGAGCTTGCATTTCCTTATGCAGACAGATTATATATTACACATATCAAAAAAGAGCATGAAGGGAATGTATATTTAAATTTTAGTTTAGAAAATTTTAATCTGATAGAACAATCAGAAACGGAAGATCTAATCTTCGCAATATACGAAGGGAAACGATAGTATGTTAGCATTAATTCAAATAATAGTATCTATATTATTGACAGTGCTTTACGGTGTAAAGACTGTTGCTAGTTTTAGTATTCTTAATATTGCTGGAATTATTTTAGTATTCCTTATAGCAAATATACTTACAACATTAGCACTCTTAATTATATTTGTTATCTTTATCTATGCAACCGAGAAAATAGACTCAAGGAAAGTTTGGAAGCGTCGCATAATCAACCTATATTCCCATTATCTTTTCCGATTCTACTACCGTGCAAAACTAATTGTAACTGGTAAAGAGAATTTACCTAAGAATAATAATTTTGTAATGTATGCAAATCATATTGAATATACGGATCCAATTTATATTATGCAAGCTTATAAGGACTTTGCGATGGGCTTTATCTCAAAAGACCCCTTGTTTAAG
>CAZUQS010000091.1:0-5921 GCA_964622615.1 uncultured Candidatus Izemoplasmatales bacterium
ATGTAAGAAGAATTTTATCGTCAATTTTGACTTTGTTCATTATTGCGACTATGACTTTCTTCATGATGAAATTGATGCCTGGAGGTCCTTTTGCAAGAGAAAGACCTATTCCGCCTGAAATTTTAGCATTAATTGAAGAAAAGTATAATTTGAATGACCCAATATTTGTTCAATACTATAAATATATGGCTGGAGTAGTTCAACTCGATTTTGGGAATTCTTATACAGATGTTGGGGTAGATGTTACCGAGCAAATTTTGTTGAAATTTCCAATTAGCATGAGGTTGGGGTTATATGCAACCATACTAGTGGTAATTATTGGCATTCCGCTTGGAATAGTTTCTGCATTAAAACAGAGCACGTGGGTAGACCACGCAGCGATGTTAGTAGCCACGATTGGTGTGACCATACCGAGTTTCGTAGTAGCGGTAGTGTATATTTCACTGGTCGCTGGAACGCTTGGATGGGTGGATGCGTTTGGCCTGGATAAATGGACCTCGTATATAGGTCCAGTGCTTGCATTAGGCGCATATTCATTATCATTTGTTTCTAGACTTACTAGAAGTAGTATGTTAGAGGTTTTACGTCAGGATTATATGAGGACCGCTAGAGCAAATGGGTTATCAAAGTTTAAAGTGCTTTACAAACATGCTTTAAAAAATGCTTTAATCCCAGTTGTAACGTATCTCGGACCGATGTTTGCTGCTATAATTACTGGTTCATTTGTTGTCGAACAAGTATTCGCCATCGGTGGAATTGGTAGATATTATGTAATAAGTGTAGCTGCTAGAGACTATACCATGATTATGGGTATAACAATGTTCTATGCCGCTATTTACATAGGAATGGTTTTATTAGTAGACATGACTTACTCATGGATTGATCCACGAATTAGACTAGGAAAGAGTAGTGGTGAATAAGATGAGAGACTTTAAATTTATAGATAGTTCTAAAAAGATGGACAAAGAGCAAATAAGAGAAAGTTTAACATATTGGAAAGATGTTTGGAGAAGATTAAAAAAGAACACAATAGCTGTTATTGGGTTAATTGGTGTTATTATCGTAATATTATTTGGCGTCGTAGGACCAATGTTTTCACCTTATTATTTTTCAGACCAAATTACTGATTTTTCCTATCTTACACCTTCGTTAGATGTATTTCAAATTACTGATACTGAAGATGGAGATTTAGAAAATTATTTTGTTCATCTAAATAATGATTATAGATTGTTCTTGATTAGTGAAGATGGACATATAATTGAAAGATTAACAAGAACAAGAGTAGATAGAAGTATTTGGACATATTATTATGATTATGAAGGCGAAGAAATTGCTGTTGACTACTCAAGAAGAGTCGGAGATGAATATACAGGTGATATTGATTATACGGTGACATATGAAGGCGTAGAAACCTTGTACCCAACTAAAACAGTATGGAATAAAACGTATTTATTAGGATCTGACCACTTAGGTAGAGATATCCTATGTAGATTAATGTATGGAGCAAGAATTTCACTCACAGTAGCATTTGTAGCTGCAATAGTGAACCTTATTATTGGGGTAACATATGGTAGTATATCTGGTTTTAAAGGTGGGGCAACTGATAATTTAATGATGAGAATTGTGGATATTATAAACTCGATACCTCTAGTTATCTACGTAATTTTATTGATGGTTCTATTAAACAAATCAAATATGTGGACTATTATTTTAGCATTAGGAACGGTGTATTGGGTCGGAATGGCCAGGCTGGTACGTGGCCAAATTTTAAGTCTAAAAGATTTAGAATTTGTGTTAGCTGCTAGAACGTTAGGAGTTAGTCAAGGTAGAATTATCTCCCGACATTTAATTCCAAATGCAATCGGACCAATTTTAGTTTCATTAACTATGATGATACCAACGGCTATTTTCACAGAAGCATTTTTAAGCTTCATCGGGATTGGTATGTCTGCTCCCGCTGCTTCATGGGGAACAATGGCAAATGAGGCAATATCATTACTAGAAAAATATCCTTATCAATTATTATTACCATCACTAGCAATTGGTATCACAGTATTATCATTTAATTTCTTAGGTGATGGTTTAAGATCGGCATTAGATCCAAGATTGAGGAAGGGGTAAGCATAATGGCTAAAATATTAGAAGTAAAACACTTAGTTACCTCGTTCTTCACACATTTAGGAGAAGTTCAAGCAGTAAGAGATATTAGTTTTTCGCTTGAAAAAGGAGATATTCTTGGAATCGTTGGAGAATCAGGAAGTGGAAAATCAGTTACATCGTTATCAATTATTGGTTTAGTAGATGATCCAGGTGAAGTAGTAAGTGGATCAGTTATATTTGAGGGAAAAGAGTTAACAAAACTTAGCGATAGAGAACTTAATAAATATCGAGGAAATGATATCTCAATGATATTCCAAGATCCTATGACATCGATAAACCCTGTTTATACAGTTGGAAATCAAATTATTGAAGTAATTAGAGCTCACTCGGATATGAACCATGCAGAAGCAAAAGCTAGAGCTTTAGAGTTACTGGATTTAGTAGGAATACCAGAACCATTAACAAGAATTAAAAGTTTTCCTCATGAATTCTCAGGAGGTATGAGACAAAGAGTATTAATTGCAATGGCGTTGTCTAATAACCCAAAATTATTAATAGCTGATGAACCTACAACAGCTTTAGATGTTACTATTCAGGCGCAAATTCTAGATTTAATGAGAAATTTACAAGCTAAAATGGGTGCATCTATTATCTTCATTACACATGATTTAGGAGTGATTGCAGAAATCTGTAATAAAGTAATTGTCATGTATGGTGGAAAAATTATGGAAAAAGCTGATATAATGAGTTTATACGAAAAACCTCAACACCCATATACTATAGGGTTAATGCAGTCTGTACCAAAACCAGAAACTGGTCAGAAGAAGAGACTTGTTCCAATTAAAGGATCTCCACCAGACCTTCTAAAGCCACCGACTGGTTGCCCGTTTTCACCTAGGTGTGAACATGCAATGGAAGTTTGTTTAAAAGAAGCTGCGCCTCTATACAAAATTTCTAAGACTCAATTTGCATCTTGTTGGTTACATGATAAAGATGCACCAGTAGTAAAAGGGTTTGTGAAATGTGAATCAGTACCGGACGAGGAAACAGAGGTGTTATTATGAGTAAAAGAGAACCTTTATTGGAAGTAAGAAACCTTAAGAAACATTTTAATTTGGGCGGTAGAGGTGCAAAAAAGAAAATTCTAACCGCTGTAGATGGAGTAAATTTTGTTATATACAAGGGAGAGACATTTGGTTTGGTTGGAGAATCAGGATGTGGAAAAACTACAACCGGTAGAACAATTATCCGACTTTATAAGCCTACTGATGGAGAAATTTTGTTTGAAGGTGTAGATTTATCTGCGCTGAATGAAAAAGAATTATTTCCATTCAGAAAAAAGATTCAAATGATTTTCCAAGACCCTTATGCTTCATTGAATTCAAGAATGACAGTTACGGATATTATTGGTGAAGGGATTGAAACTCACAATCTTTATACTGGAGAAGAAAAACAAGAGCGAATTTATTATTTATTAGAAACAGTTGGTTTAAAACGGGAACATGCTAATCGTTACCCACATGAGTTTTCTGGTGGACAACGTCAAAGAATTGGTATCGCAAGAGCATTAGCTGTTAATCCCGAATTAATTATTTGTGATGAACCAATTTCTGCTTTGGATGTTTCCATTCAAGCTCAAGTTGTAAATATGTTAGAAGATTTACAAAATGAATTTGGTTTGACCTATTTATTTATTGCTCATGATTTGTCAATGGTAAGACAAATTTCAGATCGTATTGGAGTTATGTATTTAGGGAAATTGATGGAAGTGACAACAAGTGATGAATTGTATGATAATGCATATCATCCTTATACAAAATCGCTTTTATCTTCAATTCCTATTCCAGATCCAAGAAGTTCTATGAGACAATCAAGAATTGTTTTACAAGGAGATGTTGGGAATCCAATTAATCCAAAACCTGGGTGTCGATTTGCACCTAGATGTATCTATGCAAAAGAAAAATGCAGATCAGAAGATCCAGAATTAATTGAAATTGAACCAGGGCATTTCACAGCTTGCCACTTTGTGAAAGAAATTAATAATATTTAACACTAAACGTGATTAGATATAGAGAGAAAAAATAAAAATGGAGGAGAAAAAATGAAAAAGTTTTTATTAGTTTTAACAGCGTTAGTTTTATCTTTTGTATTTGTAGCATGTCAAGATGAAACAACAGCTGCAACAACAGTTGCTGCAACAACCGCAGCTGTAACAACTGCTACACCAGTACCTCAAGTTTTAAATTGGAATATCGGTGCTGATCCAGACACACTTGACCCAACATTAAATGGGGCATCTGATGGTGGAGATGTTATCAACCAAACATTTGAAGGTATAGTACGTGAAGTTGGTGGAGTAGTAAATCCTGGTATCGCAGAATCATGGGAAACATCAGCTGATGGATTAACTGTTACTTTCCATTTGAGACAATCAAATTGGAGCGATGGAACTCCATTGACTGCACATGATTTCGAGTATTCATGGAAAAGAGGAATGGATCCTTTAACTGCAAGTGAATATTCATGGATTTGGGAATATACAAACATTACTGGAGCATTAGACGCAGTTTATGAAGGCGGGTCACTAGATGACATCGCAATTGAAGCTACTGACGATTATACTCTAGTAGTTGGTTTAGATTATCAAACACCTTATTTTGTAAGTTTAATGGGATTCTATCATTTCATGCCTGTTAAACAAGCATCTGTTGAAGATGCTGATGGATTAGAGGGAACATGGGCAAAAGATCCTGTCTTAGCAGTAAGTAATGGACCTTTCAAATTAACTGAATATGTTTCTGGTGAAGGATTAGTATTGGTTAAAAATGACGAATATTGGAATGCTGATACAGTTTATCTTGACACAATCAATGGTAAATTTATTGACCTTGCAACAACTGCATATGTAGCTTATAACGCTGGTTCATTAGATGTATTACCAAGTGTTCCACCGGCTATGACATCTGCATTAATTGCTGAAGATCCTGAATTCCATGTATTCCCAGTATTGGGTACATACTATTTTAACTTCAACTTGAATGATGGCGCAGACGTTATGTGGGAAAATTTAGCTCTTAGAACAGCTTTAACTTATGCTATCGATCGTTCTGCAATCACGGAAGCATTAGCAGCTGGGCAACTTCCTGCTACAGGATTTGTTTGTCCTGGATTCTTAGATGATGAAGGATTAGACTTTTCTGATGAAACAGGAGATTATGGTATTCCTATTGATGATTCTAAATTCGCTGAAGCAGTAACATTATTTGCAACAGCTGCAACCGAACTTGGATATGCAAATGTTGCTGCGTTACAAGCTGATTTAGATGGATTGATAGTTCTTTATAACACAAGCGAATCACATAAACTAGTAGCTGAAATGGTTCAAGAATCTTGGAACCAAGTATTAGGAATTAGTCTTGACCTTCAAAATCAAGATTGGGCTACATTCCAAAATACTAGAACAGCAGGAAACTTTGACATCGCAAGAGGTGGCTGGATAACAGACTTTATGGATCCTGCTGGATTACTAGCAATCTTTACATCTGAAAATGCTTATAATGATGCTGGTTTTGATAGTGCTGCTTTTGATTTATTGATGCAAGAAGCACAACAAACTACAGATATAACTACACATTTCGAAAAATTATATGCTGCAGAAGCACTCTTAATGGCTGGGCTTCCAGTTATGCCTGTATATTATTATGCAGACGTATATCTAGTTAAAGATTACGTAACAGGTTGGGGAAGATCAATTCTTGGTTCATTAGACTTTTCACACGTAAGAATTGAAGGATAATTATTACTAAATAACAATTTAAAAA
>CAZUQS010000092.1:0-5915 GCA_964622615.1 uncultured Candidatus Izemoplasmatales bacterium
ACATTCGAAATTTTTACAGCTGGAGATGATTCAGCAACAACAGTAGTTACAACAGTAGCTACAACAGAAGTTACAACTGTAACTACAACAACGACTGAAGCAACAACTGTAGCTACAACAACGACTGAAGCGGCCTTAGGGACTGTTACATTCGAAATTTTTACAGCTGGAGATGATTCAGCAACAACAGAAGTTGAAACTGAATATGTTACAAATTCAGTAAGTATTGAGTACTATGAAGATGATACATTATTCGAACTATTGTTATCAAACTTCACAGTAACATATGAAACAAGCATATATGGCCAGTATTTAACAGGGATTGACACATTAGTACTTGCAGAAACAAACGAGTACATTTCCTTTTACATTGATGGCGACTATGCAATGACAGGTGTGGATGTTACAGAGCTAGTTGATGGAACTGTATATTCATTTTCAATTTCAATTGGAACTTTCTAAAACGAAAAGTAGTATTAGAAGCATCACGTTAACATCGATGCTTCTAGCTATTTTAGTTATTCAAGAGGAGATATTATCATTTATTCCTCAAGTGCAATTAACTGTAATCCTCATTATAGTTTATGCACGTTTTTTGTCTTCGAAAGAATTGTATCCTCTTGTCATCGCCTATGTATTATTGGATAACCTAATCATGGGTAGTTTCAATATCCTATATACACCAGCAATGCTGTTTAGTTGGTCAGTATTAGCAGTAGTTGCTAGAAGTATTAGGAATAAACCAGATTATATAGCATTTATAGTAGCGGTTATATTCCCATTTCCTTATGGGTGGTCCTTTATACCAGCAACCGCTATACAACTGAAATTTACTATGGAACAAACAATCACATATTTTAAAATCGATTTAGGAGCAGAAGCCTTGATGGCTGTATCTAGTATTATCACATATTTAGGATTCTTCCAACCATTGAAACAGTTGTTTAATAGGCTGTATTACCCTAACAACTTAGATAATTATGAAATATTTAAATAAATAATTTATAGAGAACAATAAAAAAGTCATGCTAGTTGAAAATCAGCATGACTTTTTGATTACATTATAAACTTCATTTATTTGTGGCATGGATTTCATTGCACCTTTTTTAGAGGCAACAATAGCTCCTACGGCATTCGCAAATTCAAGCAACGGATAAAAATCAGTATCTAGCAGATTAACGATATCTCTTTTATTCTGTAATAATTGGAATAAGAAAGCTCCAATAAACCCATCCCCAGCACCTGTGGTATCTTTTGCTTGAACTTTAAAGCCAGGGTGAGTAACTAGCCCTTTTGGCGAGTGAAGTTCACAACCATTTTTGCCTTTTGTTAATAGAACTAATTGTACGTTACCAATAAATAGTTTGGTTAAAGCATCTTCAATGTTTTTAGTTCCAGTTATGAATTCTAATTCATCATCACTGATCTTAAGAATATGTGCATAAGGCATGAACTCGAGAATTGTGCTCTTTAAATCATTTGGATTGTTCCATAGTGGAAGTCGTATATTTGGATCAAAACTTATTATGCAGTTGTGCTTGATTGCATATTGAAGTGCTATTTTATGAGCTTTTTTGATAGGCGCATCAATTAGACTTATGCTACAAAAGTGTAGGATGTCACTATTAGAAAAAAGATTCTCATTTATATCCAATTCGTTCAGCAGCATATCAGCACTTGGGTTTCGGTAGAAACTAAAGTCACGATTACCATTGTTATCTAACGATACAAATGCTAATCCTGTCTTTGCTTCGTTTGTACGTAAAATTTCAGTGGTGTCAATTTTACAATCCTTTAATTCTTGAATTAAGAAATCGCCAAATGCATCCGTTCCCAATTTAGATAGAACGATGCTTTCTCCACCTAATTTAGACACGCAAGCAGCTACATTTGCTGGAGCACCACCAGCCATTCTTTCATAAGAAAGGACATCTTTCAATTTTGTATCTTTTTGGATTGGTATAAAATCAACTAAAACCTCACCAATACTAATCAGTTTGCTCAACACGACCACCTCACAATATTATTATATCATAGATTTTAGATAGAAAGTTATTGCTAAACTGAGTGGAATTTAGATTGGAAATTGAACATCGACAATTATATATTATCCTTTTCCTATGATTCCATATTGTTACCACTCTTTAATAATTGCTAATAAGGTGAAAAACTGGTATAATTTAAGGTAGCACTAAGGAGGTATCAGAATGCAAAATTTAAATACAGATGTATTAATAATAGGAGCAGGGCCGGGTGGATATGTATCCGCAATCTACGCTGCAAAAAAAGGTTTGGATGTTACATTAGTTGACGCAAAGAGGATTGGTGGAACTTGTTTGAATGAGGGTTGTATTCCAACAAAAGCTCTTGTAAAGTCTGCAGAGTTGTATCAAGAAATACTGCATGCAAAAGAAGAAGGTATATTAGTTGAAAACCCTAGTATTGATTTAGATAAGATTATTGACAAGAAAAATGATATAAAAGATAAATTAGTAACCGGTATTGAATACTTACTTGAAAAATATGGTGTACATACTTTAAAAGGGTATGCAAGTTTTGTAGATGATGAATATGTTAAAGTTGTTTCTGATAAAACCTATTTAATTAAAGCAAAAAATACCATTATTGCAACAGGTTCTAAATCGAAACATTTACCGATACCTGGTATTGACTTAGATGTTGTTGTAGACTCTGAGGTATTATTGGATAATAAAATCTTACCAAAGACATTAAATGTAATTGGGGGAGGCATTATCGGAATGGAATTTGCATTTATATATGCAAGTTTTGGTGTTAAAGTGAATGTTATTGAATTTTTACCGAAAGTATTACCGGGTGTTGATTCCGAATTTAGTATGCGCTTAAGACGTTATGCAAAAAAATTAAACATGGATATATATACGAATGCTGCAGTTACTAAAATTGAAATGAAAGATCAATTGTCTGTTGTTTATTTTGAACAAAAAGGCAAAGAAAAATCTTTAGAATGTGATTTGGTTTTAGAAGCTGTTGGTAGAGCTCCGCAGATGTCAGGACTTAGTTTAGAACATACCAGTATTATACATGATCTAAGAAAAGGAATAGAAGTGGATGATCATATGAAAACTAACGTTCCTCATGTGTATGCAATTGGAGATGTTACCAATTTATGGCAACTTGCTCATGTAGCAAGTCATCAAGGACTGGTTGCTATTGATAATATATTGGGTCATGATAAAGTGATGGATTATAGTGCAATTCCGGCTGTTATCTTTACGACTCCACAAATAGCAACTGTTGGTAAAACAGAAGAAATGTGTAAAACAGAAGAAATCAATTACGAAATGATTAAAGTTCCTTATTCTGCCAACGGAAGAGCACTTATTATGGGGGCAGAGGCTGGATATATCAAATTAATAAGAAATACACAAACGAAGAAATTAATTGGTGGTATGGTATTTGGTAAAGATGCTGATAATTTAATTGCTTCGATTACAATAGCTGTCAAAAACGGGTTGACCGCAGAAGATTTACAAGAAACGATTTTCGCTCATCCTACAATACAAGAATTAATTCATGAAGGAGCTATGGGGTTGGATAGTAAAGCTATTCATTTTATCGACTAATGGAAGTGTTACATGATATCAAGCGAATCAAAGAATTAATTGATAATGCCAGTACCATAGTGTTTTTAGGAGGAGCGGGGATTAGTACGGAATCTGGGATTCCAGACTTTAGATCTCCAAATGGTTTATACAATCAACCATATAAGTTTAGTCCTGAAAAGATACTTAGCCATAATTTTTTCTTAAATCAACCAAAAATATTCTATGAATTCTACAAAGAAAATATAATAAACTTTGAAGCAAACCCTAATTTTGGACATATTTACCTTGCCAAATTAGAAACGACTGGGAAACTTAAAACCATCATTACTCAAAATATTGATGGACTGCATCAAATTGCGAATTCAAAGCATGTCTTGGAATTACACGGTAATGTTAGTAGTAATCACTGTGTCAAATGTAATAAGGAGTTTGATATAGAGTATATTAAAAACAGTGAAAATCCAGTAAGGTGTGATGCTTGTAATGGTCTTGTGAAACCAGACGTTGTACTATATGGAGAAATGATTAGTAACGACATCATGAAAGAAGCTATAAAGAGCGTTTCAGAAGCGGATTTATTGATTGTTGGAGGAACATCTTTAAGTGTATATCCTGCAAGTGGATTGATTCGTTATGCAAAGAAAAAAATCTTAATTAATACCGAAAAAACATCAAAAGATATCTTTTGTGATTATGTGTATTATGGTAAATTTGGGGAACTCTGTCAAAAATTAAATGATATAACGGATTGACACTCCCATCTATATATAATATAATTTACTTTATGACGGAGGGTTTATGATATATTTAGATTATAGTGCTACTACTCCAGTGAACCCTGAAGTATTAGATGCATTTCATAAATTCAATTTAGAACACTACGGCAATCCTAATTCTTCACATGAATTGGGTGTTTTTGCTAAGTCAAAAGTAGAAGAGACTTCTTTAAAGATAAAGAATATACTTCATGTACAAAATTATGAAGTGATTTATACATCTGGAGCTACCGAAGCAAACAACCTTGCAATTAAAGGGTTTGCTTTTAGTAACCAATATAGAGGGAAACATATTATTAGTTGTCCTTATGAACATTCTAGTGTTACATCTTGTTTAAATTATTTAGCAAAATTAGATTATGATATTGATATATTATCATTGGATGAAACTGGAAAGGTAAATCTTGATGAGTTAGAAGAACTCATCAGAGATGACACCATTCTTGTATCCATTTCTTTGGTGAATTCAGAGTTGGGTATCATCCAAGATATTGAACGAATTAAAGCAATCTTAAAAAAACATCCTCAAGTGAAGTTCCATTCTGATTTGACACAAGCAATCGGAAAAGTACCAGTGGATTTAGCGGGGATTGATTTGATTTCATTTACAGCGCATAAGATTTATGGGATAAAAGGGATTGGAGCTTTGCTTAGAAAAAGTGACATTAATTTGACGCCAGTAATCCATGGTGGAAAATCAATTAGTATTTTTAGAGGTGGAACACCGTCAACGCCGTTGATACACAGTTTAGGCGTTGCGCTAGAATCAGCATATAAAGAGTTTGATAATAAGCGTAGCCACATAAAAAAATTACATGAATATCTCATTACTAATTTAGAAACTATTCCTATCGTCCATTTAAACTATAAAGATGGTATCGATCAAATCATAAATGTCTCTTTTAAGGGGATTCCAGCAATCAACTTGCAAAAAGCTTTGTCTCAAAGAGGTATTTATATTTCTACTCAAACTGCTTGTAATTCAGAAGCTAGTTATTCTAAGACTGTAAGTCAGATAACAGGGTCAGAAGAGTTTGCAGAAACATCTGTAAGAATTTCATTATCACATCTAACCACACAAGAAGATTTGACAGAATTCTTACATGCAGTAAAGGATATCATTCATGAAAATCATTAGAGTAACTGCGATGTGGTGTATGAGTTGTTTGACAATGAAAAAGGTTTGGAAACATGTTTTAAAAGATATAACAGATCTTGAACTAATTGATTATGATTATGACTTTGATAGTGAATTGGTCAAAGGATATAATATTGGCAAAATATTACCAGAATTAATTGTGTTTAAAAATAATAAAGAAGTTACCAGAATTATTGGTGAATGTTCAAAAAAAGAATTAAAGAAACGATTAGAGGGACTTGATGAAAACAGTTAAACGATTGATTTTAATTATTGTTTTAGGATTATTACTAAATCCTTTTTTTTCGGTCGTTAATGCAGAAAATGAAATAAATATCTATTTCTTTCATTCTGAGTATTGTGGCCACTGTCAACTTATGGATGAATACTTTCAAGATTTGGTGTTAGAGTACG
>CAZUQS010000093.1:0-5864 GCA_964622615.1 uncultured Candidatus Izemoplasmatales bacterium
TCTTCCATGTTACTGAAACAAGTGAGAATGAATTAACGATACAGGGGTTATTTGCTGCGAATCCTACGCAACTTGCTTTGCTATTCTTACTACTTTGCGTATTCACTCCAATAGTTGAAGAGGTGATATTCCGTAAGGTATTGTTCAACTTCATTGAACCTCGCACCAACTCGTTAGTAGCTATCATCGGTTCCGGAGCAATCTTCGGATTAATGCATGTACTTGCATTCGGCGATTTCATACAATCAATACCATATATCTTTATGGGATTAATGTTTGGTTACATTTACTATCGAGCTAAGAAAAATATTTTTGTTACAATAGGAGTTCATTTCTTAAATAATTTTTATGTTTTCATAGCATATGTATTAGTATTATATGAAATTATTTGAAGCAGTTCATTACTGCTTCTTTTTTTTGCAATAAAAAAAGGCTTAATTTTAAGCCTTTTATTTATTCATTAACGTACTTTTTCTTTTAAAACTTTACCAGCTTTGAAAGTAGGAGCATTTAATGCAGGAATGTTAATTTTTGCGCCAGTTCTTGGGTCATGACCAACTCTAGCTTTTCTTTGTTTCACTTCAAATGTACCAAATCCTGTCAAAACAACTTTTTCACCTTTTACTAAAGCTTCTTGAACAGCAAGTACTGTAGAGTTTAAAGCTTTTTCTGCATCTTTTTTAGAAAGTTCAGCTAAGTCAGCTATGCGTGCAACTAATTCTGATTTGTTCATATTGTTTTCCTCCTTTTTAATTATATATAAATTATAAGCAAATTAAATTAAAAAAGCAAGCGATATAGCGAAAAAAACCGTTTTTTTTCAAAAAAAAATGCAAATTTGTTAAAAACTTGCATTTAAAATAGCTATTCTCTAACGCGAAGGACTATATTTAGAGGAGTTCCCTTAAAATTAAAGCGTTCTCTCAATCGGTTTTCTAAGTACCTATAATAAGAAAAATGCATACATTCTGTATCATTCACAAATAAAATAAATGTCGGACATTTTGCTTTTACTTGTGTTGCATAATAAACTCTTAACCTGTTTTGGTTAAAATCTTTAGGAGGATTTAGAAGCATTGCTTCTTGAATCACTTCATTTAAGGCAGATGTAGACACGCGTCTATTGTAATTCGTATATACTTCGTCGATTACCGGAAATATTGTTTTCACTCTTGCTTTTGTCAACGCTGATAGATATACAATTGGAATATAGCTTAAGAATCGAAACTCACCACGTATTTGTTTTTCCCATTCGTTCATCGTGTATTCCGTTTTTGGAATGGTATCCCATTTGTTTACTACCAAAATCATTGCTTTTCTACTATCTAATGCGTATCCAGCAATATGCTTGTCTTGCGCTTGTATTCCTGTTTCAGCATCAATAAGCACCAAACATACATCACTTCGTTCAATGGCTTGTAGTGCCCTTAGATTTGCATATTTATCGATGTTCTCATAGATCTTACCACGTTTTCTCATTCCAGCAGTATCGATGACTACATAATTCGTATCGTCATGGACAAATTCGGTATCAATAGAATCTGTTGTTGTCCCACTTCTACTAGAAACAATAACGCGTTCATTTCCTAATATACAATTTGTTAAAGATGATTTCCCAACGTTCGGTCTACCGATCACTGAAATTTTGCGGTCATCTTCTTCATATGGATCTGGTGTTTCTTCCGGTAAATATGCTAATACTTCATCCAAAAGATTTCCAATTCCAAGTCCATGAGCGGATGAAATCATCACAACAGAAGTCGCTCCTAACTCATAAAAATCATATAAGTTATCACGGTATTTTTCTGATTCTAATTTATTAACCGCTACAATGACTGGCTTTTCAGATTGATACAACATATTCATTACATCTCTATCGGTTGGTAACAGCCCTGCTCTACCATCCACAGCGAAAATGATAACATCACTTTCTTCAATTGCAATTTCAGCTTGAGCTTTGATTTCAGTTAAAAAAGGTGCATCGGTTATCTCGATGCCCCCTGTATCAATAAGTCTAAATTGTCTGCTTAGCCAAGAAGCTTTACTATATATTCGATCTCTTGTAATTCCCGCTAAGTCATCGGTAATGGATTTACGTTCTCCAATTATCCGGTTGAATAAAGTTGATTTTCCAACATTTGGTCTACCAACTATCGCTACCACTGGTAACATATTACCACCAAAATTCTAATTATTATTTTAAATGTTTGAATAAATCTGCCAATGATTGGTCAGAACTTACATTTTCTGAAAGTTGTTTATCATATTCTTTACGGTTTTTCTTTTCTGCAATTGTTTTGATTGAAAGAGTCATTTTCCAATTCTTAGGGTAGAATTCAATGATTTCTGCTGTCACTACATCTGCAACTTTTATAATTTCATCTACTCTTTGGATATGTTCGGTGGAACATTCTCCAATTGGAAGGTATGCTTCTACGCCTTCAACTTCTAATATCGCACCTTTTTCTTCTATTCTTAATACTTGAGCAGAAACCAAATCGCCTCTTTTGAATTTCAAATCAGCCCAAGGATTATACTCCAAATGTTTTTTCGATAAAGCAAATTGTTTTTTGTCTTTATTAATGCTTGTGATTTTTACTTCTATTACAGCGCCAACTTCAACAGTACCAGCTAAGTTTTCATCTGAATTCCAAGAATAATCAAAACGATTCAATAAACCAACAACGTCTTTTTCTACTTCTAATAGCATTCCATATTGCATTTTACGAACAACAGTACCATTCACTTTATCCCCAACTTTATATTTTTCAAGGAATAGGTTCCATGGAGTCTCTTGTAATGCTTTCATAGATAATGATATTCTCTTGCCTTTGATTTTAATGATTTTAACAGAAACTACTTGTCCAACTTCTAAGAATTCTTCAACTTTTTTTACTCTTAAATGAGATATCTCAGAAATATGAACCAATCCTTCTGTAAATTCTCCAAGTTCCACAAATGCTCCAAAATCAGTAATTCTTTTTACAGTACCTTCATAAACAGCGTCTGCTTCATATTTTGCAAATTCAGCTTTTTCAGATGCTTTAATTGCTTCATATTGAAGTTGTTTGCGGTTTACAATAATACGATCAAATCGTCCACTTTTCTTAATTTCAATTACTCTAGCTTCGATTTGTTTTCCAACTAGTTCTGGTTTTTCTAACTCTACATTACGCAAAGCAACTAAAGAATCAGGTAAGAATGCTTCAATACCATGAAAATCTAGTAATAATCCACCTTTAACAGATTTTTTTACTTTAAATGTAACATCTTTGTCTACTTCAAGTTCGTCTCTAAATTTATCAAGTTTCTCTTGTTTCAATATATCTAATCTCGAAAGTAACAAGGAATCTGTTTCGTCTCCTTGTCTAAATTGAGTGATTTTAACCTTGATTTTGTCGTCTACTTTCAAAATATCTTTTGCACTTTCAATTTTCTCAGATGATAAGTGTTGTTTGTAGATTACTCCCTCGCAAGAGAAGCCTACATCCACTAGTACCTCTGAATCACCAACGCTTACAACAGTACCTGTTACAACGTCTCCAACTCGTGGGATGTATAATTTGTTTTCGTCATCAATTCCCATTCTAAATTTCTCCTTTTAATTTACTCATAAATTTATCATATAATAAATCAGTTACTTCATCAATTGAAATATCTGAGGTATCGATTAATATTGCATCTTCAGCTTGTCTCAAGGGATTGTAGTCCCTACTAGAATCTAGATCATCTCTTCGTTTGATATCTTCGATTAATTCTGGAAGAGGAAACTTGATTCCAAATTGTTTTAATTCGTCGTGTCTTCTTTGTGCTCTTACCTTTACCGATGCATTTAAAAATATTTTTAAATTTGCATCTTGTAATACAACAGTTCCAATATCTCTACCATCCATAACAATGTTATGATTATAAGCAATTGCTTGTTGTAACATCACCAATTTGTTTCGAACAGGAACGTGACTTGATACGAGTGATACATTGTCTGATACTTCTTTTCTACGGTTCAAGACAGTCATATTTACAGAATCCATGTATAATTCCCCAGATTTAAACACAAATTTAGTGTTGTCTAAGAAACTAAAAGAATATGGATTTGAAAGTTCAATCCCTAAACTTATCGCTTTGTATGTTGTTGCACGATACATCGCTCCGGTATCAATATATATGTAATTAAGTTTGCTTGCTAGGTTTTTAGCTACAGTTGATTTGCCGGCACCCGCAGGCCCATCAATGGCTATACTATGATATTTCATACTGCCCTCCATAACCTTTAACATTATACCATAAAATCGAATTTTTCCTACAAAATATTATTTGCTTTTACAAATTATCCGTTTTCGGTTAAATTCCAAAGTTTTTTCACTTCATGAATTTTTAATATTCGATATTGGCCTTTATTTAAACCCTTGAGGTTTATACATCCATAACGCTCTCTTTTTAGTTTCAATACTTCATGATTAAACTTCTCAAACATCCTCTTAACTTGATGATATTTTCCTTCTGTAATCACGATAGTTAAGGTAGAATTTGTCTTTTTATCATCATATTTCACATTGAATATTTTAGCTGGTTGGGTGTTAAAATTACCCAAGTCAACTCCACGGCAAATTAATTTCGAGGTTTCTTTCCGTAATAAACCCTTTACCTTTACAGAATACTCTTTTTCAATTTTAAATTTTGGATGCATTAAAACATTCGCAAAATCCCCATCATTTGTTAGTATTAAGATTCCACTAGTATTGTAATCAAGTCGTCCTACTGGAAATATTTTTTCATTTACTGGAATAAGATCCGTTACAGTTAAACGGTTGTATTGATCATTTGTAGTTGATACATACCCTTCTGGTTTATACAGAGCATAATATACCTTCTCTTCAAATTTTAATTTTTGACCATTCACGGTAATGTCATCAGTATAAGACGCTTTTGTACCCAAAGCGGTAATAACCTCACCATTCACTTTTACTTTTCCTTCTTTAATTAATTCTTCTGCGTTTCTCCGCGAAGCAATTCCTGCTCTTTGGATTATTTTTTGTAATCGTTCCATAATATCCTTTCAAAAAAGTGAGGATAACCCCACTTATTCTTCTGTCTCTTCTAGTTTGTCTATTGTCAATAATGCTTCTGTAATTCTTCTTTTCTTCACTTTTAGTACTTTAAAGGTAAGTATTGCTGTATCTTCTGTAACCAATTCGCTAAGTTCATCGTATTTTTGATTGTAGTAGATCATATATTGAATTTGTTCATCTACTTCCGGTATATCTTGGAAGAGTTCAAACAACCATCCACCTACAGAAGTAGATTCCGTAACAGGTGAATCACCAAGTTCTAAGTCATCAAACAAATCTTCTAAATCATAATCTGCCTTGATAATATAACTTCCTTCATCTACTTTAATGACCATATCTTCTACATCATCATGTTCATCATAGATTTCGCCTACTAATTCCTCTAAAGCATCCTCCATAGTAACAATTCCATCTAATCCGCCGTAATCATCCACGACAAATGCAAGATGAGAATTTTTCTCTTGTAGTAACTCTATCAATGCATCCACTTTTGAAGATGCAGGGATAAAGATTGGTTTTCTAAGTAATCTTCTAACGTTTACAGATTGCCCTTTTATTATTTTCGTATAAAAATCTCGTTCAGATAACACACCGATGATATTGTCAATTCGGTCATCATAAACAGGCATTCTAGAGAACTTATTCTTGAAGAATTGTTCTTTAATCGTTTCTATATCATCATCGACTTCAATCGCAATCATATCCACTCTTGGAGTCATGATATCCTCAACTGGGATATCAGATAAGTCTAGAACCTTTTGTAACATATCCGCTTCTTCCTCATCAATAGAGCCT
>CAZUQS010000094.1:0-5852 GCA_964622615.1 uncultured Candidatus Izemoplasmatales bacterium
AAGCAAGCACAAATAATAATATATAAATTAATAGTGCGACTTTTAATAGTCCAAATATTAGTCCAAAGAATTTATCTACTTGTTTGATAATTGGAACTGATGTAATTCCTTTTGCTAAAATTCTTAACAAGAAGAATATGATCATCGAACCAAAGAATAATGTGACGAAAGAAATAAACAACAGTGCTAACGTCAATACAAGTGGTGTAACAGAATCAATAATAGATGTAGCAACTTGACTAAAATCAACAGAGTCAACAATCCATTGCACCATGAAATCCGGTAAACTTAGCCCTTCTAAAGCGGCTCTTAAAGAAGTTTCTGATAAAGCATTCGCAAAATCAGGACTTCTTGAAATCAAATAATCATGGATACTGCTTTCCATCGCTTCTCCAAACCAACCTCTTAATACCGTTGAAAATGGTTTTGCAAGTAAAATAGAGGCAATTAGTCCAAACACAGAAGAAGCCATATCAATGACTTTTTCCAAAAATCCTTTTTTCCACCCAATCACAGCAAATAAAATTACTGTTAATACAATTACAACGTCTATAACGCCAAATAGTCCAAATATATCCATATCATCATTCCTTACTGTTGCTATATTCTAAATAGTCTTTATAGGAAAAGATCATCGCTTTCGCTGCAAAGACTTCATCAGTTCTTCCAATCGGAGTATTCATAGGTGCATTTCTTAATAATTCTGGATTTGTTTTTGCTTCGGTAGCAATGATTTTCATAACGGAAATGAATTCATCAATGGTTTGTAGCGATTCTGTTTCCGTAGGTTCTATCATAATTGCTTGATGGAATAACAATGGGAAGTAAATCGTAGGTGCATGCATTCCATAATCCAATAAGCGTTTAGCAACATCAAGTGTGCGAATCTCATGTGGATTATCCTTTAATCCATCAAATACTACTTCATGCATACAATATCCTTCAATAGGCAAATAGTAATCCTCTTTCAATGCTTGGCGAATATAGTTTGCATTTAATGTTGCAATCCCACCAACTTGCATCAGATTTTCTTTTCCTAAACTCAAGATATACGAATATGCTCTTACTTCTACTAAATAATTTCCAAAGTATGAAGAAATTTGCCCCAAAGCATTTGCTTCGTTAGCGATATAGTAATAGTCATCTAATTTTTTAACTTTTGGGTTTGGTAAGAAATCTGCTAAATAATCTACTACACCAACCGGTCCATCTCCAGGACCTCCTCCACCATGTGGAGTTGAGAATGTTTTATGAAGATTGATATGCATAATATCAAATCCCATATCTCCTGGCCGAACTTGTCCTAATAGTGCATTTAGGTTTGCTCCATCGTAATACATTAACCCACCCGCATCATGAACAAGCTTTGTAATTTCACATATGTCATTTTCAAATATACCTAAAGTATTCGGATTTGTCAACATCATACCAGCAATTTCATCACTTAATACCGCTTTTAGAGCATCTAAATCCACCATTCCTTGTTCATTTGATGCAATTTCTACTACTTCCATTCCACAAACAACCGTGGATGCTGGATTGGTTCCATGAGCAGAATCGGGAATGATTACTTTGGTTCTTTTAAAATCATTGCGTGATAAATGATACTCTTTCATTACCATCAAACCAACAAGTTCGCCATGCGCACCTGCATAAGGATTCAGTGAAAATTCATGAAGTCCTGAAATTGTACTAAGTGCAGCTTGTAATTCATAATATACTTTCAATGCACCTTGAACGGTTCTTACTGGTTGATAAGGATGAAGTTTCGCGAACGAATAACCTTTCGCGATTTCTTCATTGATTTTCGGATTGTATTTCATGGTACAAGATCCAAGTGGATAAAATCCATTTTCCACTCCAAAGTTTTTCTTAGAAATATTCGTATAATGTCTTACACAATCTAGTTCACTCACTTCTGGAAGTAACAGCGGTTCTGTTCTTAGATGTTTTCCTAAGTCATTGATATCAAAGTTCGGGTAGTTTTCTTTCGGCAATGAATAACCTTTTCTACCAGGTTTTGATAATTCAAAGATTAATGTATCGTATTTCATGATAATCC
The DNA here is from genome assembly GCA_964622615.1 of uncultured Candidatus Izemoplasmatales bacterium. GTDB lineage: Bacteria > Bacillota_I > Bacilli_A > Izemoplasmatales > Hujiaoplasmataceae > 4572-104. The sequence continues at coordinate 2,063 of CAZUQS010000094.1, forward strand.
CTCCAATACAGTTAGGAGTTTATCAATATCTTTTTTGGTTCGTTTTTCCGTAACAGCGAAATTTACTAGATTTTCATACTTATCAGATATTTTTTCCAAGCTAAAGCCTCCAAAAATACCATGTTCCAATAATGCTTCACTAATCAAATCATGTGGAATGCTGGTTTCTAATACGAATTCTTTTAGGAATGGTTGCTTAAACTGATCAAAAAATTTACCAGTTTTAAGCAATTGTTCATAAAGATAATGAGCGTTCTGATACGAACGTTTATTGACTTCATCTAAACCAGATTTACCCATTAAAGACATATATACAGTAACAAATAAAGCCATTAATGATTGATTCGAACAGATATTACTATTAGCTTTACTACGTCTTATATGTTGTTCTCTTGCTTGTAATGTTAAAACAAATGAACGTAGTCCATTGTTATCATGCGTATATCCGCAGATTCTCCCTGGTAACTTTCTTACATATTTTTTTATCGTTGCTAAATATCCGAGAGTTGGTCCACCGAATGCAAGTGGCATACCTAGACTTTGGCAATCACCACAAGCAATATCTGCACCATTTTCATATGGAGACTTAAGCACGGATAATGTGCTAATATCACTACTTTGTATCATCAAAGCCTTTTGTTCATGCGCTAAGTCTGATACATCAGTGTAATCTTCAATAAATCCAAAAAAATTTGGATTTTGAACAATAACTCCAGCAACTTCTTTGGTCATCTTATTTTGATAATCTAAAACATCAAAAACACCATCTTTACTGCTAACAAGCTCATAGCTATAGCCTCTATATTTTAAGTATGTTTTAATCACATTTATGGTGTTTGGATTACATGTTTCGGAAATTAATATTTTACTTCTTTTAGATATATGGCACGCCATAAAGCATGCTTCAGCAGCTGATGTGGATCCATCATACATAGAAGCATTCGATACATCTAAACCAGTAAGTGCTTGTATCATAGATTGATATTCAAAAATATATTGTAAGGTTCCCTGAGAAATCTCAGGTTGATATGGCGTATAAGATGTTAAGAATTCTTGTCTGGATGTAATCGCATCAACCACAGATGGTTGATAATGATCATAAAGACCTAATCCAGAAAAAATTGTTAATTCTTGGTTTAGGTCACTCATTTCTTTAAAGTATTCTTTCACTTCTAATTCAGACATTTCTGATTTTAAATCATATTCTTCCTGTAACAACACTTTTTTATCAATCCCACTAAACAATTCATTAATCGATGAAATCTTTAGTGTTTTAAGCATCTGATTAATATCTTCTTTTGTGTGCGGAAAATATTTAAACATTGTTTTGTTGTATATAGGTGAAAAGCACCTGTATACTTCTCCTATTTTCTAAATAATTTTTTTATATTCTTCAGCGCTTAATAAATTATCCAATTCTTTTACGTTATCTAATTTCACTTTGATAAACCAAGCTGAATATGCATCTTCGTTTACAAGTTCAGGTTCACCAACTAAATCTTCGTTCATTTCAATTACTTCACCAGATACTGGAGAAACTAGATCCGATGCAGCTTTTACAGACTCAACAGCACCAAATTCAGCATTTACTTCTACAGTGTCTCCCGCTTCAGGTAAATCAACAAATACAACAGACCCCAGCTCGCTTGCTGCGAAATCTGTTATTCCAACTAGTACTTCTGAATCATTTAATTTTTTTACCCATTCATGATCTTTTGAATATAGTAATCCTTCTACTACTTTGCTCATTTTATTAAACCCCTTTCGATTTATAGTTCTTCTTTAAGAATTTTTTATCTCTAACAAAACCAGGAATATACTTATTTCTAATTTTCACTTCCAAATTCGACCCTTTTTTAGTGAATGGTCGATTGATCATTGCTAATGCAATCGGTGTTCCCAGTGTAATTGATAAATACCCAGTTGTTATAAATCCAACTTCTTCATCTCCAACAAACACAGGATATCCAGCTCTTGGTATAGAAATCTTAGTAAGTTCTATTCCAACAACTCGCCTAGTAAGCCCTGCTTCTGTTTGTTTTAGTAATGCATCTTTTCCGATAAAATCATGGTCCGAATCTATTTTTGTAAACATTTTTAAACCAGCTTCTAGTGGAGTAATTTTATCTGATATTTCGTGACCGTAAAGTGGTAATGCTGCTTCAAAACGCAATGTGTCACGAGAACCCAATCCACAAGGAATAACCCCTCCTTGTACAAGCAACTGCCACAACTCAACAACAGCTTCTGCATCAGCGTAGATTTCAAACCCATCTTCGCCGGTATATCCTGTTCTAGAGATAATCAATGGATGATTTTCATAATAATAGTTTCCAAAATGGAAAAACTCCAATCCACTTAAATCGATTCCCATAAGTTCAAGTACTTTTGCTTCTGCATTAGGACCTTGAACTGCAATCTCAGAATAGTCTTCTGAAACGTTTTTAACGGTTACATCAAACTCTTCTGTTTGATTCACAACCCATTCATAGTCTTTTGCAATATTGCTAGCATTTACAATAAGAAGATATTCTTCATCGTGAACTTTGTAAACTAATAAATCATCCACAATCGTTCCGTTTTGGTATAACATCATTCCATAGGTTACAGACCCATTCTCTTTTTCAACGATTGAGTTTGAAAACAAATGATCTACAAACGCTGTTGAATCCACACCATTTACAATAAATTCACCCATATGACTGACATCAAACATCCCAACCTCATTACGAACAGCGTTGTGTTCTTCTTTGATTGTCTTGTAAACAATTGGCATTTCATATCCAGCAAATTCTTCCATTTTTGCATTTAATTTTACATGCTCGTTAAAAAGACATGTTTGTTTCACTTCTTGCATGATTACACCTCTAAAAATATTATATCAAAAATAATCGATTTTACTAAAATAAAATGCTTAAAAATTCTTCTTTCTTTAAATTATATATATATTCACTAATATCAATTGCATCTAAAACTTCTGAAAAACGTTCTTTTTCAAAAGCGATGTTCTTGAATAAGGCTAAAAATACATCCGCATCTTCAATTAGGAAATAATCCCCAAGCATATTGATGTTCTTGACAATATTGTTTCGTAATTCAATTGATATTTCAATAATTCCAGCTTCTGTTTTGCCTTTTTTGTGAATGGTATAATTCGGATTCTTTCCGTAAATAAATTCTTCTTTTAAGTAATATTCTTCAATTTTACGAATACCTTCAATATCTTGATCCGTTAACGTAATATTACCACTAGAAATATTATCTTTAAAATGCTTCTTGAAGTCTTCAATAGAAATATCCAAATGATCAGCAATATTCGTTACTCTGCTTCTTACCGAATCAATTCCTTTTGATATTAATTTTTCATTGTCTGGAGTTATAGCTTTTACCATTACAGATATATCGGTGTTATAAAGCATGGTTCCATGCACTACAGAGCGGTTGTTCACACGGTAAAATGCATTTCCAGATACTTTCATACCGTCAATTAAAATATCGTTCCTACCAGAGAAATAAGCGTTTAGTCCCAATTCCTTTAATAGGGTTACAATCTTTTCTAAGTAGTTTTGAAACACAAAATCCTTGTTAAATGTAGGCGTGATAAAAGAAAACATAATATTAGAAGGGTCAGAGTATACACAACCTCCTCCAGATTTTCTTCTGTAAAATTCAATGTTATTGCGCTTTACAAAATCGAGGTTTACTTCATTTTCTATTAACTGATTTCTACCAAAAATAACAGTAGGATATACTTGCCACATAAAGAAGTATTCCGCTTCAGGATACTGTT
>CAZUQS010000095.1:0-5171 GCA_964622615.1 uncultured Candidatus Izemoplasmatales bacterium
CATCGGGTCTTGCATCTTGATCATATACGTTTTCTCTTCGTAATCAAATGAAACTTCATCTTTTTTTGTTAATGTTAAGCCTTTAATCTCTTTAAGAACAAAACTATATTTTTTAGTCCTATGTTGAACATAAAGCGTGTCATTAATAATGGATACATCTCCGAATCCAATTTTTTTAGATTTATACTTTACAGTATCTTCTAAAAATAAATATCCTTTTGAATATAGCTTTTCTTTTGATAATCTCGGTATTTCTTTTTCTTGAAGTTCTCCCCATTCCACAAGATTATCAAACTTTAAGCCTTCTAATAATGTATATTTATTAAATATTGCTATCTCCCCACATTTGCTACAAAAAATCTTATTTCCTTCCGTAGAAATAGTCTGATGAGAATTGCATTTTGGACAAATATACATAAACCGTTCTAACCCAAGAGCTCGATTTACGGGATTATACTCGTGTTTTCTCTTGCGATTCCAATCAAAATCATTAAATTTTATCGCATTTTTGATTTCCGCATAAATCTGTTCTAAAGGTGTATTTTTTAAATCTTCACCTTTATAGAGAACATGAAAATTCATGGAAACTAATCCTTTTTTCGTGCTCTTTCTTCCCCACCTAGCAGCGCTCAAATATGCTCCATCTGTTTTAACAATGACAACATCTTTTTTCATTTTCTTAATGAATTTGACCGTACTAAAAGGAATATCACTTTCCTTACCATAAAAAGAAGAATTACCCTCAGGGAATAACATAACTCCCATTCCATTATTAAGAGTTTTCATCATACTTTTTACAGTAATAATATCACTCTGACCTTTTCTTTTAGCAATGGATGGATATACTTTTGTTAAAACAAATTTCGTGAACTTGTTCGTAAACATAAATGCATTAATTATAGGTTTTGGGGGTTTCTTAAGAAACAAAGATGTATATACACCATCGTGCAAACAAGGATGATTACCAACTAAAATATATGCATCTTCGCGATTGGGATCGAAATTATTGAAATTCACTTCCAATTGAAATCTGGATTTATAAAATTTTCTTGCTAAAAATTTATAAAATGAAAAGCTCTTGTTCAAAATATCACAACCTTTAAGAAGATTATAACACAAATGTTTTGATTTCAAAAAGCCGATAATGTATTTTATATTAAATAGTAATATAAATATAAAAATTGATTGATTTAGAAAAATATTTTAAGGAATTAATCAAAGAATTATATATGCAATATTGCTCTTTAGATATAGCTTGCTTCTATAGTTCAAAGACTTTCAGAATTTAAAATTCACAATAAAAAAACAACCAATTGGTTGTTTTATATATGTAGGTTATCCCCTGCTTTAAGTAAGATACATTTTTCTTTAAAGACTTCCTTAAATTTTAGCATTGCTTCTTGTCCAGTACAATGTAAAGGAATTAGAACATCAAAATGGATTGTTTCTAAATATCTCGAAAGTTCTTCTATCTGTTCATCATCCCAAGAATTTGAGTGCATTCCAGCTAATAGAGTCTTAATTTTTTTATTTGGAAATAACTTTTTTACTTTTTCAATTCCATTCTTAACCCCAAAATGCGAACAGCCTAAAAATAGAGTTAACTCATCTTGTTCTTCTAGTATTAATATGATTTCATCATAAAATTGATCAACTTCTTGGTTAACATAATATTTTCTATTTGGACGATCGTTTTGGATATTTCCCAAAACATACATTTTATCATCAATTTTGTAAAAATCTTCTACTTTGTGAAATAGCTTATTGGCCCACAAAATTTCTTTTTCATTAAATGGTATCCCATTAAATCTTAGATAGTTTTCCTTTGCATATTTTGGATTGAACGCATCTTTGTGTATGATTATTTCTTTTAAGTCAGAATTAGAAATAAAATATCTTAACCCACCAGTGTGGTCGTAGTGTCCATGACTTAAAACAATATAATCTGTAGTTATGAAATCAATACCTAATTTTCTTGCGTTTTTTAGATACACATCTGTATATCCGGTATCGAATAGAATGTGTTTTCCTTGATGTTGAATATATACCGATAATCCGTGTTCAAAAAAGAAACCAGGTTTCGCCTCATCATTAGTTAAAATGGATAATTCCATATGGATAATCTCCTTGATTATTTCGCTTGTTTTTATATATTAATAATTGATTATATACTACCTTTTTTTGTGTCATATGTCAATATGTGAGGATGCAATTTAAAAAAAGCCTATTCCCGAAATTAGGGAATAAGCTTAATTAAATATATATATTAAATTAATTTCTTTAGTTGCTTGGATCTGCTGTTATTTGCATGATTTTGGCTTGAATTTCGATATAGAAAGCATCTAAGTCTTCAATATCGCTTGAAGATAAGTTTGCTGCATTTAAGTCTTTAAGGTCATCAAATTGATTAGATATATAATCTAATAAAAGACCCACATTTGTTTTCATAGTATTAACTTCAGCTGATGTCATACCCATTTCAGTTTGAACATCTGGAGCAACTAATGCTAAAGCAACTGCATCTATAATATCGTCCACTAATCCTCGGTTTCCATTTGTCATGAATCCATCATATAGATTAGCTACGAATATCAGTTGCCAATTTTCAATATACGAATCCTCAATATATTCATCATATCTATCATATGAATTTTTATAATCTAAACCATATTCCCCAACAGCATATTGATACAATAGTACTTCTGATTGATATAAATCAGTAAATACATCATTATCTACAATATACTCTACTAAATTTTGTAGAAGTTCTAGTTGTTCATCTGCAGATTCTTCAACTACTGACTCAAAAATCGTAGAATACAAAAAGATTGCATAAGATGCCATTGACATGCCGAAATCTCCAGATGAATTATCGTTTATCATTTCTTCATCAGGAATCAAAGAAAATATAAATTCAAATACCGTTTGATAGTCTTCAGTATTCATTGTTCCAAGAACAGCATCTAATAAATACATTGCTTGTTTAGCAATTTGATAACTCACTAGTGTTTGTTCGTGTTGGTATTCGGTATAATTACTGTATTCTTCATCAAGAGCATAATTGGAATAAGTGTCGCCCATATAATCGTCATAAAAATTTTGAGAAACAACTAATAAACGAACAATCTCTCCGTCCATTTCAACAAATGCGTCAAGGAATGCGTCAAATGAATCTTCTAAAACAGTTTGTAAGGATAATATTGTTTGGAAATGAACGTTTGAAAGCATATCAACCACCACAGCAGCTGATCCTTCATCTAATCCCTCAATCATATCAACCATACCTACACTTTGATTAAACACAAGTTCTTGTTCTTCTTCTGTAAAGATATCTCCAATTTCATCTAATAAATCATCATTATCTTCTTTGAAAGAATCAAAATATTTAATGTTCAAAATAATTAGTTCAGCAGCAATCATTTCCTCTGATTTTACAGAACCTAATTCATCAATCATTGCAGTAAAATATGCATTATCTAGCCCGTTGATAAAATTAATAAACGCTTCTAATGTCATTAAGGATTGCGCAGCCATTTTACCATCGTAATTTTCAATAGAAAAATCACCACTTACTGTAGCACCTGAAACAGAAACGAGAACATTGTACATTTGATACATCAATAACATATCTTCTTGTGTAGGCATTGTATCTCTTAGAATATGTACAATTTCATCTTTAACTAATAAAAGTTCTTCTACATTGATTGTATTTGGGCTTTCACTCGCTAGCGCTTCAATATTGCTAACCAAATCAGAAGTAATCATCGCTTCAACAGACATAAAATATTCTATTGTCGTTGTGATTGTCAAAACTATTGCTTGTGGATCGTTTTGAATTTGATCCAGCAATTCTTGCAACATATCTATTTGTGTTTGAATCTCTTCAACTCTCACTTGAGTATAAACAGGCTCAAACAAGATAATTTCCATTTCTAAATCATCAATCTCTGCTTGCAACGCTTCAACTAAGACAGTTTTTACAAAAGCTGACACTAAAGCTTCAACATTATTAATATCTGACATAAAGGCATCTATTAATGCATACGCGTCCATTAATCCTTCAGCATCTTCCATAGAAGCATTAAAGGTATCGAAACTAGTTAACATTGTTTCAACTTCACTACCAAGCATTCCCTTATTTACTAATTCCTGAGTAAATCCAGTAGGTAGCATTTCGGAATAACCATGCGTTTGTATCGATAGATTGATATCAGCTATTTCTTGAGTCTTATTAGCTACATGAGCCAAACTCGCACTCAATGCAGAGTCTTGCATACCTCTTGGTGCTCTTGTCCTTACTTGGAAAATTAATCTATCTCCCACTAAAGACGAAAAATCATAACTATTTGTTTTTACTTTGTCAACTTCTTCATTATTTGCGTACACAATATAACCAGCAGCATTCGTAACTGCATCCCAACTTAATTGTGTACCCGATATAACTAGATTGGTCGGACTGCTAATATATTCGTCCATATCTAATTCAATTTCAGAAGCGGATGAGTTACATCCGGCAAAACCAAAAATTAAAATCATACCAAGTAATAGTAAAATTAGTTTTTTCATTTATTTCTCCCCCTAAATTTATTTTAACAACAATAATTATACCATATAATGGTATTTATATATGTTTTTTTAGATTACATTAATAAAAAAATCACAGTCATATTTTCACTTGATAATGTGTTCTTGTTTGTCAATAGAATTTTATTTCTTCCACAATGTGTACTTTTCTTACTTTAAAGAAATAGTAAACATAACTTAATAACAAAACCGATCCAGTTACAATAAAACCGTATAAAACTGTTTGGGTAGTGCTACTAATATCTTTATAAAAATTCGTTAATAATACGACATTTTTTAAATATTTCGATAATATATTTAATTCAATAATACCTAGAGCAATAATGATCATTAATATTACTATAAATTCTTTGAGTAAAGAGGTAATGAACAATTTACTATCTGCACCCAAAACTTTTAATCTAGCAATATCTGATTTGACTGCATAGAATACTAATAAAGTATTATTAAATATAACAATTACAAAACATAAAATCATATATGATGTGAATATCGAAAAATAATTAGTGATGTTTGAGATGCTACTTATTAATTCTTCAAAATACACTCCAGGATCTAAGACAAAATACATCTTGCTACCGTAATCT
>CAZUQS010000095.1:5181-5819 GCA_964622615.1 uncultured Candidatus Izemoplasmatales bacterium
TAATCTGAAACTAATTGCTGAAATAAATCTTCTGGATTATCTGAATTCATAAATATAGTATTCGGTTTTGCTAAAAGTACAAACTGATCTACTTCGTATATATTTGAGTATATGACATTGTCAAAATTTGTATCAAAAAATCCTGCTACAACAAACTCCACATCTTCTAAAAAGTAATTTAAATCAAGAGTAACAATATCTCCTTTTTGCAAGTTATATACCAATTCAAAATTTATAGGTAGTATTACATATGGTAACTCATCCGTTTTATAGATATTATCAATGTTTTCTGAATTAAAACTAAAATAATTATCAATCGAGTCATAATCCATAGAAACAAAATACTTAATAGGTTGAGATTCTGTAGCATTAAAGTGAATATACACATCTAAATAGAAGATTGCTTCGTTATACTCATATGTGTCATAATCTGATATTTCATTATACAAATCAGAATCATAATCATAGATATTAGTTAATGCTAAATCAAATTTCATAGCATCATAAAAATTATCAATTTCCTGAAACATGAAATTTCTTACTGAAAAGATTAAAACAATTGAAATAAGAGAGATAAATAACACTCTTAAGGATTGATGTAGGTGTTTGTTGTTTTTTAAGTATTTAACTTGAAAAAT
>CAZUQS010000096.1:0-5803 GCA_964622615.1 uncultured Candidatus Izemoplasmatales bacterium
ATTTAAAAAAAATTACATTAGAAGTATTAGATACAAATGTTTCAGCTTATAAATTATATAAAAGACTAGGATTTATAGATATTAGTAATTCTATTTTTACTAAAAAACAACAAAAGTATTTCAAAAGTTATTCACATTTATATATGATGAAGAAATTATAAGAAAATAATGGATTTGTATGATTTTTTAAACATTCTAAAAACATATATCATACGCGTTTGATATCAAGCACAATTCTCTAAATGGTTAATTGATATTAAACTACAACAATTTAGAATTCCAAAACCGCTTTAATGATCAAAAAAAGAAGTCATTATGACTTTGTGATTTGACTTTTTTGCGTATTGCACTTTCCTTACAAGATTGTGTTTCGACTTTTATATTAAAGGGCATTTAATATAATGTTATATAAATTAGGAGGTTTTGATATGACAACAGATAATAAAATAAGATGTTTTGGTAACAAAGAAGGAGAGGAACTCTATGCTAAATACCATGATGAAGAATGGGGTATAGAAGTACATGATGATACTACTCTTTTTGAGTTTTTAGTTTTAGAAGGAGCTCAGGCAGGATTAAACTGGTATACTATCTTAAAAAGAAGAGAAGGATATAAAAATGCATTTCATAATTTTGATCCTCTATTAGTATCAAAAATGACTGATGATGAATTAGAATTATTAAGAGAAAACAAAGGGATTATCAGAAATAGATTAAAAATATATTCAGCAAGAAGAAATGCAAAAGTGTTTCTTGAAATTCAAGAAGAATTTAAAGACTTTGATAGCTTCTTATGGAGTTTTGTAGATTATAAACAAATCGTTAATCATCATTCGTCTTCAAATCCTGTTAAACCAACAAGTGAGATTAGTGATAAGCTATCGAAAGAACTTAAAAGAAGAGGAATGAGTTTTGTCGGTTCTACTATAATGTATGCTTATATGCAATCAGTTGGTATGGTGGATGATCACTTAGATACTTGTCATTTAAGAAATAAATAAAATGTATTAGTTTATCTTTTGCTAGAATCACCATAAAGATAGTAATAAAGCCATTTTGTGGCTTTTTATTTTTTGCAAACCCAAAACTTCAGCAATGTTATTGATATATATCGAGTATATCTTTATCATCCGAAAATTAGAAGACCTAAACTTTATTAACAGATATGTTATGCCTGTAATCGTGTCTTTATGAGCGTTATATCTTGTATATGGAGCATTTATACAACAAATCCAAAAATGTTCTTGTATTTCGCATTAATCGTTGGTGTTTTTAAAGTAGTTGGATTAGGCTTATATAATGAAAAACCGAAAAAAGTATAACATTTATAGACAGAACAAAAATATATAAACGAATTTTTTACTTCCCAAAGGAAAGATTTCTTTTTTCTGGAGATATGATATAATATTTTCATACATAGAAAGAGGGTTATTTATGAACATATCTATATTGCCAATCGTATCAAAACTTCATAATGATGTGAAAATTAATTTTGAAACAAAAACATTACTCGAGGACATTGAACGGTTAGGAGATTATAAGTTTCATATATCTGGAAAAGCTGATTTTTATGAGGCTGATCTTTCTTTAATATTGGTTCAAAGTGGTGGCTCAGAAGGATACTTCCTAGAAATGGAGAACGATCTTAAAGAACCTTATTATCTTCTTACTTATGGGTCTAACAATTCATTAGCTGCTAGCATGGAAATTCTATCCTATCTTAAAGAAAAACATAAGAGCGCTGAAATTTTACATGGTTCACCTTCTTATATTGCAAAAAGACTGGGCGAGCTAAAACCTGAAGAAATAAAAAAACCAATCAATCTTGGGGTTGTTGGAAAACCAAGCGACTGGCTAATAGCTTCTAATGTTGATTATGAAGAATGTTTAAGAATACTAAATATCAATTTAGTTGATATCGAAATTGATGAATTAGTGGAGTTGTTTAATAATATAGATGTTATAAAATACGAAGATGATATGACACTTGATTTTGATCAAGATGAAGTATGGGAATCTAAAAAGGTTAGCAAAGCATTAGAAACTTTAACAAAGAAATATGAATTAGCAGGTTTGACCCTTAGATGTTTTGACTTGCTTGGTAAAATACATACAACAGGATGCTTGGGATTATCGATATTAAATCGCAACAAATCCATAGGAACTTGCGAAGGAGATATTCCTGCAATGTTATCGATGTATCTGTTAAAAAATATTACAGGTCAACCAGGATTTCAAGCGAATCCATCTCGAGTTGATTCTGATAAGAATGAAATCGTGCTTGCTCATTGTACTTTGCCTATAGATATGGCGGAGACTTATGAAGTGATGACTCATTTTGAATCAGGGATTGGGGTTGCTTTTAGAGGTAAAATGAGAAAAACAGATGTTACTATATTTAAGTTAAGCAATAACTTAAAAGATTATTATGTCTCTGAAGGTAAAATCATCGATAATCTAGTAGAAAATAATCTGTGTAGAACCCAAATACGGATCAAACTTGATGCTGTAAAGTATTTCCTAACCGCTCCATACGGAAATCATCACATTATTGTGTACGGAAAACATAAAGACAAGATAAAACAATATATGGATAATCAAATGTATTTAAAATAGAAAAAGCTATTTAATGGCTTTTTTGTTTGTCTTTTGAAAATATATATTTAATATAAATTTTAGTGTGATATCATATATGTGTATTGAGAATTTGTTTCAATAAATATGTAACAATCATTGAAAGAAGGTTTTACCGTTGAAAAAATCAAAGAAAGCTTTGAAACTAAGTCAAATATACTCTTACTCAGAAGAAGATAAGTGTTATTTGGTTCAAATATCACTAGACAGTTATGATGAAATATTCAATGCTTGGGACGCAGCTCCCGTAAAAAGAAGAGACTTGGAAACTGATCTCTTAGATTTTTTAGAACAAGTTGGGTATGACATGCCGATGAGAGAAAATGTAAGGTTAATTTTTCAATTGCCAGAAGAATTAAAGGACGAAAAGAAAGAAACAATAGCAACTGAGGGAATTTTTCATAATTTCAGAATGATTAGTCATTTTATAAATAAAGAATTATCAAAGAATAATCGAAAGATTGCTACATACCTTGTATTAGGAATAGCGTTCCTGTCAGTATCATACTTGTTCCAAAGCACGTTCAATTTGAGTTTTCCTTTTTCGATTTTAGTGGATGGATTTTTCATTGGTGGTTGGGTAATGTTTTGGGAAGCATTCTCTTTGTTTTTCTTTAGCGGAAGTGAACTTAGAAATCGAAGAAGACGATATATGCGATATTCAAATTCAAAGATAGAGTTTCAATATAAGTAACTTTATATTGAGACTTTTTTTATTTGGTATGAACTATATTTTTGAGATTATAAGGTTTGCATCAAAGTATTTATGCTTAAGAATACGATACAAGTAAACCCCTTTCATTTGCGAGTCAAATCATTTGTATTTCTAATTGAACAGAGATATAATCATCAGCGGATAATAGCTACACAAGATTATATAATTTTTATGATAATGATTCAAATTATAGATAAGCAAATTATATATTAATGTAAGAAAGGGGAAAAGATAATGATGAAAGAATTTGCAAATAAGAAACAAAATAATTCTGACAAAGAATTGATTCATGAACTTAGAGAAACCTCCAATGGAATAGATCAAACATTACTCGTGTTGAGGAATAGAATATTGTAGTGTTCTAATAGTTATCTTAGTAACAAGGGAATAATGGTTGGATTTACAATTCTATAATAGAAAAAAGCCCTTTTATTGGCTTTTTTTATTGTAATTATATGTTTACAAATATATAATGATACATGACGGCATAGATGTGTCCGTGAATCAAGCTTCAAATGGGAGGTAGTATTTTTGAAAAACGAAATATCATTACACATACCCACTTATATGGAATTATATTACCGCCAAACTATTTTATCGCAACCCGATACAATGGAATATAATAAAGGATATGAACTAAATTTTATTGGATATCATAAAGATTCAGGCTGTATTGATTTTCCTAAGGAACAATGGGCTAGATGGTATTCACATTGGATTGATAATAAGCCAATTGCTTTTTATGCATATATAATAAGAAACGTAGATCATCAATTTGTTGGTGAAGTAAATCTTCATTACAACCCAAAACATGATTGGTATGATATGGGAATTGTTATGGAAGGAAAATATAGGGGACAAGGTTATTCAAAACAAGCATTACACGAATTAATGAATGTTGCTTTTGAAGAATATGATGCAAAGGCAGTTCACAATGATTTTGAGAAAGAAAGAATACAAGCGATAAAAATACATATGGATGAAGGATTCAAAATCATAAGTAGTAAAGGTAACATTGTTGATTTATTGATTGAGAAGAAGGAGTAGATGATATGAACCTTTTTGAAGTTATTAAACAGTATAATCCAGATATAAATTTGTTTGTTAAAATTAATAAATCAGAAGAAGTTGAGATTATCAAGGAGTATAATAGTGCAAATTGGATAAACTGGGTAGAATGCGACTATAAAGAAAAGAAGTGTTATATTCCAAAACAATACTTAGAAATCAAAGAAAATACTGGCATATTAAATAGGGCATATGATTCAACAGAGCTAGTTGTTGAAGTTGGTATGCAAATTGATGTTGAATTTACCTTGAATGGATTTGCATATGGTAGGATATTAGATGCTAATCAAACAGGTTGGGTACCACTTGAAGTTTTAGAATTCATTAGAGAACCGCTTTTAGGAGGAAATAGATGAAAAAGTTACTTGTTGTTATAAGTGTAATACTATTGCTTGCGCTTACTCTTATTGTTATACCGAAACCAAAATATGAACAAACCAATCCTTTTCTAAGTCAAAACGGAATTCCACTTGTGATGGCACATGCGGGGGGAAAAGGAGTGTATCCTGATAACACTATGGCTGCGTTTGAATATTCCTATAATTTAGGAGTTGACGTGCTTGAAATGGATTTACAGATGACAGACGATGGAATTCTTGTATTACTTCACGGACAAAACGTTACAGGCAATACTATTCAAAACAGTAATTGTGATGCCGTTGTCTGGGAGGAAACATACCAGTATTTAAATGATTCTTGCAACTTCGGATATCAGTATCAAGAATCCGATGAATCCTATTTATATCGCGATATGACAAGCAATGAGTGGCATGATGCAAAAGTACATTTAACAACGCTAGAGGAAGTGTTTGATGAGTTTGGCGACAGTATACTATATAACATAGAAATCAAAGCGGATGCGGATGCACCACGAACTGACATTGCGGATACACTAGCAGATTTAATAGTTGAATTTGATTTAGAAAGCAAGGTTTTAGTAGCTTGTGCATTCGATGATATAAGTGAATATTTAATTGACACATATCCGAATCTTTATGTTTCTACAAGTTATGGTACCGCAAGGAAAATCATTATAGGAGCTTACACATTAACAAGTGTATTTAGTGGTAAACCAAAATACGCAGCAGTACAAGTGCCGATAGCATATGAACTTCCAGTAATCCAAACATTACGTTTAGATACAAAACTATTAATCAATACTCTCCATCAACAAAATATGGCGATGCATTATTGGACAGTGAATGATGAAGAGACAATGAGATTATTAATCAACCAGGGTGCAGATGGTATTATTACGGATTATCCAGAATTATTATTACAAATTATCAGTGAAAGCCAAGATTCTTAGATGAAACCAACTTTATCATATATAAAGGAGTTTAACTATACAAAGTCAATAGAAAAATAAGAAACAAAACAAAAAGC
>CAZUQS010000097.1:0-5779 GCA_964622615.1 uncultured Candidatus Izemoplasmatales bacterium
AAATTCTAAACTGTTTTCTAGTGTTTTTCGTTCTGTAATATCCTCAATAAATCCTTCTATATATGTGCATTCTCCGTATTCCATTAATGGAATACCTTGTTCCCATACCCAAATTATTTGACCGTTTTTCCTAGTAATTTCATACTCATAAACAAACTTTCTTTTTTCTTCAATTGCTTTTTTCCATTCATCTCTCAAAATCGCTCTATAAGGCTCTAAGATGATTTCTTCAAATGATATGCGTTTATTGTTTAAAATATCTTCATCTTCCCATCCGGTTAAATCTTTAAAACCTGGGGATACAAATAACATTGTCCAAAATTCATCATTTTTACACCGGTATGCAAATCCAGGAAGGTTGGACAGGAGACTTGTTTTAGACCGTTCACTTTCATTCAAACTCACGGATGATTCTTTATTATAAACCGATAACAGACCAGCAATAATGAGAATATTAGAAACACCAAGCATAACAACAAAGAATGGATCTAAAGATAGAGCTAGAAAGTCATTTGAATTATTGTCAAATACAAACACAGCTAGTAGTCTCAAAAATAATATAACAATAATCAATAGAATGACTGGTGATAACAATTCATCTTTTATTGAGATTTTTTCCTTGTGTTTTTGAAGACTGATTAAGATGTTTGAATAGATAATCATCAATGTAATGTCATAAACTAAAATTCTAGCATACACATTTAAATCTATAAATGTAAAGTAGCTCATTAATGAGAGAAAGACAATATACAATATAGTCGCTGCAATATAACGGCTTCTCTTACATATTATTCTACGCGCACCAAACGCTAATGATATTGATCCCACAACCAACAAAGAGTTCGCAACCAATATACTGAAAATATAATCCAAATTATCTCTGAAAATAATTAAGGTTGTACCGATTGATGACAATATATAGAATAATAGAAAATAAACAATTATGTATTTTTCACGTGGAGTTTTCCAATTTAAAAAATGAATGGTAATAAAACCAACCATACAAATTACGGAATATATAAGTAATGCGGTTTGCATTGACAGTTCCATGTATAAACCCCCTGTCTATATTGATTATAGCATATTTACAAAGTCATTTTAATAGGGTATATGGTTTTTTCAAAATATGTATAACAAATTAAAATACTTCGTACGTTTCGATTATTTTTTCAGCTGTTTTCATACCATCTACTGCAGAAGACATAATTCCCCCTGCATATCCAGAACCTTCACCCATTGGATAGATACCTAAGATATTTGATTGATGATTACTATCCCTAACCATACGAATCGGTGATGATGATCTCGTTTCAGGTCCTGTTAGTAAAGCATCTTTACTAGCAAATCCATTGATTTTGTTATCAAAATACGGAATAGCTTCACGTAATGTTTTGATAACAAATTCTGGCAATAAATCATCCATCTTAACAAACTTGTACCCAGGTAGGTATGTTGGTTCAACACCTTTAAAATCATGAGAGTTTTTATCTCTTAAGAAATCACCAACTAATTGCATTGGAGCGTTATAATTTTTACCACCTAGTTGAAATGCTTTGCGTTCAATCTCTTGTTGGAACCATACTCCTGCAAGAGGATGATTGTCTTTAAAATCATTTGGAGTAACATTCACCATCAATGCGGAGTTTGCATTAAAGTGGTCTCTTTTAGAATAACTCATACCATTGGTCACAACCATTTCTGGTTCACTTGTTGCATTCACAACGTAACCACCAGGGCACATACAAAACGTATATGCAGTTCGTTTATCTTCTGAATGATACGATAATTTGTAGTCTGCTGGCCCTAAGGCTGGATGACTGGCAAATGGCCCGTACTGGGCTTTATCAATTGCAGCTTGATGATGCTCAATTCGCATTCCTATAGAAAATGCTTTTGGTTCTATAGTTACATGTTTTTCATAAATTAACTGGAAGGTATCTCTTGCGCTATGACCAATGCCCAATAAACAAATATCTGTATGAATGGTTTCTTTATTATTGATAACAACACCTTTTAATTGGTTGTCTTCAATTACAAAATCGGTCACTTTCGCTCCAAAGCGAATTGTACCACCATTATGAGTAATTTCATTACGAATATTCATAATCACAGATTTTAATACATCGGTCCCCACATGAGGACGATTGACATATAGTATTTCTGGATGTGCACCAGCTTTTACTAGTTCGGATAATATAAAATGACAACGCGAGTCATTGATTAACGTTGTTAATTGTCCGTCGGAGAATGTTCCTGCGCCACCTTCACCAAATTGTATCGAAGCAGCTTCTTTAAATTCTCTTGTTTCGATAAACTTATTCCATTCTTCGGTACGTTTATCGATGTCTTGGCCGCGTTCTAATATAACTGGATCATACCCTTTTCTAGAAAGTATCAGCGCAGCGAATATACCAGCTGGCCCAAAACCTACTATTACAGGTTGGCGCAATAACTCTTTTTTACCACTAACAGGATATTTGTACTCTAAATCTGGTGTTTTCGAGATGTTTACATGATTCTTACACAAGATTAACTCTTCGTCCGCAACTTCCATATCAATGGTAAATACAAAGTGTACATTGCTTTTTCGCCTTGCATCAATTGCTTTTTTGTATATTCTGATCAGTAATAATTGATTTGGTTTAATGTTGTATTTCGAAAGTACCAATTTTCTCAAATTGGCAATCTCTGATGCATAATCAATTGCATCATCTAGATTTAATTTTAAATTGGTTACTCGAATCATATTTAAGAACTCCTACTTGATCTCCATCCAGCAATATAACCACTTGTCCATGCCCATTGCAGATTAAATCCACCGCAACGCCCATCCACATCCATTACTTCTCCGGTGAAATATAACCCTTCAACAAGAGTGGATTCCATTGTTTGTGTATTGATTTCTTTTGTCGATACCCCACCCGCGGTTGC
Source organism: uncultured Candidatus Izemoplasmatales bacterium (assembly GCA_964622615.1). GTDB lineage: Bacteria > Bacillota_I > Bacilli_A > Izemoplasmatales > Hujiaoplasmataceae > 4572-104. The sequence continues at coordinate 2,932 of CAZUQS010000097.1, forward strand.
TTGAGCATCCGCAAAGCTTTTACTTCCTTTTACAGGGAAGCGCCAATCAAATAATAGATCTACTAGATTGATCAACTGTTCTTCAGTCAAATCATCTACTAGAGTATTTTGTTTTTGGATTCCTGCTTCTTTTAGTATAGCAGAAACATACCGTTTATTGATTAAACCAATCAAACTAAAGTCTACTGGTTTCTCAGAAGCTTTTCCAAACCGACTTAAGACTTCAGTTTTGGTCATTGAATTCACTAGAATAATTTTTACAAATACATCTTCACCATGATTAAATAGTTCTACTGCTTTTCTACTTAGTTGCAATATTGTTGGACCACTTATTCCGTAATTACCAAATAGAATATCTCCTTCTTCGGTTTGAATCACTTTATCGTTATGAATTAACTCGACTTTAGCAGGCATTTTAATGCCTTGTAAATGGTTTAAGTATGGACTATCTAATTTCAGCTTTACTAAGGAAGGGAATACTTCTGTAATCGTATGACCCATCTTCTCCGCTAATTCATAGCCAGAACCATCACTACCAGTGCTTGACATTGCTCTACCACCAGTTGCGATAATAACCTTATCTCCATCAAAGCGTTTACCACTTTTACAAAACAAGGTAAACATACCTTTTCGCTTAAATATATTGTTCACGTATTCATCGGTCACGATGTTTACATGCAATTTGTCTAGTTCATATAAAAACACATCAATAATACTTGATGCTTGTTCCGATAGAGGATATGTTTTACCTTCATCTTCAATTTTTGGTTCTATCCCTAATTCCTGAAAAAAACTCACAACTCTATGAGGACTAAAGTACTCCAAAGGATAGTCAACGAATTCCGGATTATTGTAATCCAAAACTTTCGTTAGGGTATTGGTATAATTACATCTTCCATTACCAGTAACTAAGATTTTCTTTCCAATTCTAGGGTTTCTTTCAAGTATCGTTACGTCGGATCCATTTCTAGCAGCGACGACCGCTGCCATCATACCACTGGCTCCACCGCCAACGATTAATACTTTCATTTTTTCCATTTCTCATCACCTACAAAGTATTATATCATAGAGTATTTATTAAATAAATAAAAAAAGGGGCATAACCCCTTTTCATCATACAATTTCTTATTTTACTGCAGTTTTCTTTTCACCTAAGTGATTGTTCTTGATTAAAAACAACAATAACACTACAACGATAGTAACAATAATTGCGATAAACAAATAAGCAAACCAAATAGTAGTTGCATCGCCAATGAATCCCATGATTGGGAAGGTTAAGATCATAACAATGCTAAAACTCATTCCAAAGAAACTTAAGACACTCGCTCTTGTTTCCGATGGAATTAGACGATTGATATAATCGAACAATACTACATAGAATAAACTCTCGATTCCACCAACGATGATAAAGCCAATAAAGCCAAATACAGGAATTAGAGTAGCCCAAAAACAAAGCATCAAAAATATTGGTAAAATCGTTAATAATTTTCGTTCACCAATCTTCTTTTCAACCCGTTCCGCTACAATCGCACCGACAGCGGATGCTAAAGAATGAAATGCTAGAAAGTATAACATCCAACTCTCACTAAACCCATTGAAATTGAAATACTCTTGAGCATATATAAATAAACTCGTTACTGGAGCGAAAATCAACGCACCTACAATAATTAATAAGGTTAGCCTCTTACTCGACGTCACAACCTTCCAGGTTTTCACAAAATGATCATTCAACCGTTGTTTGAAACTCATATTCCTCGTCTGATGAGGAATATGGGTTTCTTTCATTAATAATATCATTATAAATGCTAGAACAAACATTCCCGCAGTCAAATAGTAGTCCAACTCATGTTTACCAGCCAGCAATAAACCCGTTAGGAATAATACAATAACAGTAGCTGCTTGATAGATGACTTCTCGAATACCATTCACTTTCATAAAACGATGTTCTTGTTTTATTTCTTTTAAACTATCATATACCAAAGCATCTCCACTACCTGATTCAAAGGTATAGGATATACCACAGAATATAAATGCTAAGATTATTAACAGATAGTTGGTAGAAAACAGAATAATAGCGATATAGATGAAATACATCAATATTCCCAGCAACCTGCTGGTTTTTCTACCATATAGATCTCCAATCACTCCTGTAGGTACTTCCATTGTTAAGCTAGTAATATGAAATACCATTTCAAATAAGCCAACATCGAGTAAAGAGAATCCTCGAATCAATAAAAAAGCAACCCAAATCCCATGAGTGAAATTGGTGTTCCTAAAAAACATATGTAAGTAATCCAATAGTATATTGCGTTTGTATCGTAACTTTTCCGTATTCATAATATTGTAACTCCTGATGAGTGGTTCTTATATCTATTATACAGAAAAATAGATTCTATTAAAATAAATATTCATGCAAATAAAAAAAGATGATATTTCACATTGGAAATATCATCTTGCATAACTCACTAAAACTTATAAGAATCCATTGCACTTCTCACACAATGAATTTGTGTCTGGGTTTTCGTGTCCGCAATATTCGCAGATGATTGTATTTTTCTGAGAAGCACCACATACAGGGCAATAGTTTGCATCTTCTTCAATCAAGGATTTACACTTATTGCAATGCACATTTGCGATATGTGAATTGTCCGTATAATGTTTTTGATATTTTGGGTTTGCTTCTGCAGCCTTCTTAATAATGGCAATAAATATACCAGCAACAATAAATATCATAACTGGTGTTATGATTGAAGTAATAGGAAATGCTCCTGTATCCATAAATATAAAATTAATAGCACCCATAAAGAATAATACCCCTATGATTGTACCAAATAGTCCTTTTTTCATT
>CAZUQS010000098.1:0-5692 GCA_964622615.1 uncultured Candidatus Izemoplasmatales bacterium
TAGATAATTTCTTCAAACGGTTCTATTCACAGCAATTCAAACGTACCGCAAGCCCAGATTCACCGAAAGTATTTGAAAGCGCACTATCTCCAAGAAGTGATTTTCGGATGCCTTCTGATATAAAGAGGTCGTAATGAAGAAAAAGAAAGTAATTGTAGGTCTTAGTGGAGGTGTGGATTCTAGTGTTTCTGCATATCTACTCCTAGAGCAAGGATATGATGTTGAAGGACTGTTCATGCGCAACTGGGATTCTATGACCAACAACGATATTCTAGGGAATCCAGATATCGACAATGATATTTGTCCCCAAGAGGAAGATTACAATGATGCATTAGCAGTTGCGAAGCATCTTGGTATCAAATTACATCGACATGATTTTGTCGACGAGTATTGGGATAATGTATTTACCTATTTTATTAAAGAATATAAAAAGGGACGAACCCCAAATCCAGATATATTGTGTAACAAATACATAAAATTTGCGAGTTTTCGAGAAGTAGCTAAGGAATTGGGTGCTGATTTTTTTGCGTATGGTCACTATGCTAGAACAAAAGTAGTAAATGGTGAAGTAGAGTTGTTAAGAGGATTAGATACAAACAAAGATCAATCTTATTTCTTGTCTCAATTAAGCCAAGAACAACTACAAAATACGTTGTTTCCTGTAGGTGAAATCGTCAAAAAAGAAGTGCGAGAGATTGCAATCAAACATCAAATACCAACTGCGAAAAAGAAAGATAGCACTGGCATTTGCTTTATTGGAGAACGTGATTTCACGAATTTCTTGAAAAACTATATTTTTACAAAACCTGGAGATATTGTTGCGGATGATGGCAAGACAATTGGAACACATGATGGTTTAATGTACTATACAATAGGACAACGAAAAGGACTCCATTTAGGTGGATTTAAAGAGTATCCTAATTTACCTTGGTTTGTGATTGGTAAGAATTTAGAGCAAAACAAATTACTAGTAGGTCAAGGGATTAATCACCCAGATTTATTTTCGGATATGACAATTGTTGAAGACATCAATTGGATACCAAAAACATCTTTTGAAGGTGCATATAAATGCACTGCTAAATTCCGTTATAGGCAACCAGATACCGAAGTGATTTTGAAGTGGTTAAATGATGACCAAATAGAAGTTACTATGTTAGAAGATGTAAGAGCAGTAACACCAGGTCAAGCAGCTGTATTCTATATAGGTGAACAATGTCTTGGTGGTGGTACGATTGCTAAAGCGTATTATAAAGGGAAGAAAAGAACGTATTAGGGGGATTTATGAAACTAGGCTTATGTTTAACGGGTGGTGGAAGCCGAGGAGCATACCAAATCGGAGCTTGTATGGCACTCAAGGAAGCTGGAATTTGGAATAGAATTGAAGCGTTCTCAGGAACTAGTATTGGGGCAGTGAATGCTGTAATGTTAGCTTCTTCAGAGATTGAAAAAGTACGAGATGTCTGGTTTGATATGCCAGATGAAGCATTGAGTTCTACTGAAAACTTTTTTAAGAGATTATTGAAGGAACGATCAAAACTAATAAGCAATGGGTTATATACCATAGAAATTTTGGAAGAAAAACTAAAAGAGAACCTAAATATACAGAACTTGCGTAACAAGGAAGTCTATGTGACGCTTGCTTTGGGTGGAGAAGAAGATGGTGGTGTAATATCATTGCTTCGAACATCGTACAAACATTATATTAAGAAAGACAGACAAGTAAAATATTCTCCGATATGGAAACAAGATGAAGAACATATCTATAAACAGGTACTAGCGTCTTGTTCTATACCTGTTGTATTTTCTCCAACAAACATCGATGGGAAACAATACTTTGATGGCGGAGTCTATGATAATGTTCCTGTAGCTCCACTGATTGAAGGCGGATGTGACAAGATTATAGTGCTTCATTTAGACAGGTTGCCATATTTTTACAAATCGCGGCATCCGGAAACTACATTTTATCCTTTAAAACCAAAACGTAGTCTAGGTTGGATGCTTAATTTTAGTACATCCAATGCGAAAAATCGTTATGAGCAAGGATACAATGAATGCAAAGAGTTTTTAGAAGAAAATCAAATATTATAAAGAAATCAATCTCCTTTTGGGTAGTATGTATACCAAAGAGGAGGTTTTTTTATGAAAAAACTTGGGTTAATAGCTATTATGTTCCTTATGATAGGCGGAATCGTTGTCACAGAGGTTTTAGCAGAAGACTATCAAAATTATCAAGAGATTGTATTTGACTCTGATGATGCAAAACTATTAAAAGAATATACTACAAATGAATTAACAGATTATAAAGACCAGATTAAAAAGCGAAAGTTCATGGGATGGAAGATTGATATTATTAATGATAATGAAGAAGTAGAATTTGTATCGGAAACAAAACTAAAAATCTATAATAATGGATTTTCAACAATCAAACATGATATTACCTTAACAACCAAAGAAGAAACAAAGTATCAGTTGTCCGCTACGGGTGGTATCAAAGTAAAAGTAAGTGGTAATGTAAAGAAATTTAAAGGAACCGTTGATGCTGATATCAAAGCTTCAGTATCCTATTCAACGATAACTTCTAGCACGGAGAACTATGAATTTGAAATTGTTGTAGATCCATTGACTTTTGTGAAAATAGTCACAAGAGGAAAAGGAATTATTAATAATGGTGTTGGGAAATATTATTTCTTTTGGATCAATACAACATCTGGTGGTTGGGAGACTTTTACCGTTACAACAGAATATTATGAAATCATCAAGGATAGAATCTAATGAGAAAGCTATATATTTGCCTTCTAATAGCATTTTTAGTGGTTGGGGGTGTAATGATATATGTTAATGAAGAACATGCTTCCACTGTTCAAATATTAAGTTTTCATCAAACCTATTCACGTCTGATAACATCAGAAAATGAAGATTTAACCATACCGATATTTGCGTCTTCAAATGATAGCTTCTTAATGGATATTGATAGCGTTTCTTCCTGTATGATTTATGATGATCAAAATCAAATGGTTGTAGCGATTAAGGATGTAGAGCAAAAACTGGATTCGACCTACTTTCAGGGAAATACCTACTATCCATATGACCTTCATATTACCTTTGATGTAATCCAGCTAAATGCAATTGAATTTACAGATGCATATCTTCAAATCAGTTATGAAAATGGTGATCAAATCGCTTTTGAAATTGGATCAATTTATCTATATTTTGAATCCATTCAAAACGAACAGCACATCGATATGATGCGATTGTTCTCAACGGTGAAACATCAAGAAGATATAGAGTATATATCTGGAATTGTCATTGGAATTGAGAATAGAAGCATGTTGGATACTCAGATTATAGAAATCAATAGTTTAATACCAAATATGCAGTTTGATTTGGAGCACGCTATATATTTGATAGATGTACCTACTTATGATACAGATATTGATGACATCGTGGGTTACTCGTATTCTTCAATTCAAACATTAACGGAATCAGGACATATCATTTTAGAAGGAAACCACCTTCTATATATACCAGTAGCGTATAAAGATAACATTATATCGGTTAATAGGTTTCCTTTAATAATTCAATATACTTATTTGAACGAACCCTATACCTATATCATTGATGACTTCCTATTTTATAGCAGTAATAACAGTTTAGAGGTGAATCATGGACAAATCAGAGAATATATCTATCATTATTAGTGATGTATCCAAGCAGTATTTTCGGCAAAAAGGAATTCATAATATCACAACTAATTTTGAATCAGGTAAATTGAATATCATCATAGGAGAAAATGGCTCAGGAAAATCAACGCTATTGAAATGTATCATGGGTTTAGTAGAGTATAAGGGGAAAATCGATAAACAGAAATACCGAATTGGTTATGCTCCGGAAGAATTTGTAATGCCTTTATCGATGAATGTAATCGAGTTTCTGCATAGCATCGGTAGGATCAAAGGCGTCCAAGAAGAGGAATTGAACGAGCGAACAATCTATTATTTGCAGTATTTTGATTTGTTAGAATACAAACACAAGAAGATTGGGTCTTTATCAAATGGTATGAGGCAAAAAATCAATTTGTTACAAGCGTTTATCCATAACCCAAAGATACTCATTTTGGATGAACCCCTAGCTGCTCTTGACCAAGATTCCATTCCTAAGGTTATAAAACTAATAAAAGAGAGAGCTAAAATAAGCCTAGTAGTGGTATCTACGCACCAGTTGCATAAGTTTCGGTTTAAAAACCGGAAACTATATCGGTTTTTTGAAGGTCGGTTAATCAATGATAATGTTGATGAAGTTATACTATAAATTTGTATTTAGCAATCATACGATTTTGATTCTACTTGTATTTCAATTGATTGTTGTATTCGGGTTACTTCAATCAAGTGGTATTCTTTTAGGATATTTTACATTGGATATGAGTCGTATTGAATTTGAGATGACCTATATCCAAGAAGCAATTAATCTTATCAAAACGATGATTGTTATTCTAGCTATTTTCGTTACGATGTTACTCAATAGTAGTAGTTGTCATAATTTATCGAAGTATCTAGTCGATAAACCAATCGTAAAAGTACGTGTATTTTATGCGAAAATTGGACTTCTTATAACGACTGTTTTATGTAATCTGCTATTCTTCTGGATAGTTATGATTTGGATAACATGTGTATTTACTCCGTATGAGATAGCTTTAGTTGAATATATTGATGTATTCTTTTATCTGTTGTTGCAATCCTTGTTTTATATTACCTTTACCAATTTATTGTTATCAATATTACCGAATGTATTTGTTAGTTTTATCCCAATTGTTTTGTTTTGGTATATGGAGTTGAACCATTCTATTTGGTTTAGTGATGAACATAATTTGGCTAGATTCCTATACAATTACATTCCAAATACAATCTATGTACAGGATAAGTTTATTCTCTTTGGTTCCATTAGTAATTACGGTATACTCATATGTATACTACTACTAGGAAATAGCCTATACATTACAAAAAAAGACATTTTATGAGAAGAATTGACTCTTCTCTTTTTTTTTGGCAAAAGAATTATTGATAATGAATTGCTAAAGAGAATTGTTTTTGTTATAATTGTTTTGTTAACATTGGAGGAGGACATTATGTGTGGAATCGTTGGATACATTGGCGAGTTAAAAGCTACTGATGTTATATTAAAAGGACTTAAGAAACTTGAATATCGCGGTTATGACTCTTGTGGGATAAGCTTTCACGATCAAGATAATGACCGTTTTATTACCTATAAAGATAAAGGACGGGTCAACCATCTAAAAAATGACTATGATTACAGTGCTGAAAATCATTTTGGTATTGGTCATACTAGATGGGCTACACACGGAGCGCCAAACCATTTAAATTCACATCCTCATAAGAGCTCATCAGGACGATTTGTTGTAGTTCATAATGGTGTAATTGATAATTACAAAGAATTGATTACGAAGTATTTGCTTGGAGTATCTTTTGAATCTGAAACAGATACGGAAGTAATTGCGAATTTGATAGAATATTTTGCGGTAAAATACCCTCTAGATTTGGCGATTAGAAAGACACTCACCATCTTAGAAGGTTCTTATGCATTATTAATCATCGATACCTTAGATCCTACAAAAATCTATGCTGGAAAGAATAAATCTCCATTACTGATTGGTACAAGTGACTTTGGAGTTTGTTTG
>CAZUQS010000099.1:0-5675 GCA_964622615.1 uncultured Candidatus Izemoplasmatales bacterium
GGAACTTCTGTGGTTGGAACTTCAGTAGTAGGAACTTCAGTGGTTGGTGTTTCTGTTGTAGTTGTTGAATCATCTTCAACTACTTCACTAACAAATAGAGTTTCATTGTAATACATAATGTACTCAATTGTATTTCCTAATACATCAACTGTCGTGAAGGAAATTTTATGTGTGAATTCTACACGATCTGATTCTAGTACTGTTACAGATAATCCATCGTTATCTCCCAAGAATGTTTCCATTAACTCTAAATATTTATCTACTTGATCGATTTCTTCTGTAATAATAATCTCTTCATCATCTGCTTCTTGTGTTGTAACCTCAGATAATGGAACATAATTGATTGCACTTACACTAGATACATCAAGTAAACTAGCAGCTGATAATGCTTCTAAAGTGAATACTTGATCATTTGATACAAATTCAACTTCTTCTCCTAGTGTTGTTTCGACAATTGTTGCTTCTTCATTGCATGCTGTGAAAGCAACACCGATGCCGAATATAAACAAACCTATTAACAATTTCTTCATAATAAAATCCTCCTTAGAATTTTGTTTTCACTTAATATACGAGGAGGACTCTGTTTTTATTGGTAAAACTTACTATTTAATTTCTTTTTGTTCCACTAGTTTGTAAAGTTCCTCGGTAGCGAAATGAAATTTTGTGACACAATAGCTTTGATCTATAGGATATATATAATAGGTATCCTCATTGGTAGAGAAACTAATTCCATCCCCGCGTCCAAAATAGTCATATTCAATATGAACACCAAAGTTCGCTATTGCTGGTTTTTTAACGTCTAAGTTTTCAGCAAGTAATTGATATCCATCTTTATTATGAATCAGTGTTCCTTTTCCAATTCGGTAGAATCCAGTACTGTTTGGTAACATGTCAATATCTACTTCTAACTGTACATTATAGTTTCCAGATAGTATTTCTTGTTTCACTTGTTCTCTTTCCCATTCAAACCAATCTGGTATGTGAGAGAATATTGTCTTACCTTTTGAATTGTGTAATCTTCCAAATTCATCCATTTCATATTCTTCTTTACAATGATTACACCAAATCTTGTTACCTTCACTCTTCATTTGAAATTCGGTTTTACAGTGAGGACACATATAAAGTGGTTTATCAAGATGCTCAGCTCGGAATGGTTCTTTGATCGATATCTTATTTTCATATTGATATGCATATTCATCATATTGAAAAGCTTGCTTAATACGTTGATTAATCGTCTCAACAGATAAGTCTTTGATTTCTTCTTGGGTAATGATTTGTGTCATATCAGCTGATGTTTGAAGTTTCCGTTTCTTAAGATTCCAAAACGGTTGACGCAAATGATGGCCATGGCCAATCATTGTGACAACTGGAAACTTTAGTAACTTTACTAGTTTTCCTAAACTATCTGGAAGTGGTGATGTTGTACCCACTAATGAATACCTTGCTTCTGGATAGATTTGGACAATTGTTTTGTTATTAACCAAACTATGCTTGGTTTGTTTTACAAGTGCGCTGTCACTCACAAACTTACGTTTCATGAAGCAACCCACATTGCGCATAATTGCTTCTCTACCGATATAACCATCTACAGCAACAATATATGTGGATCTATGAGGAAAAGCCGCTCTAGTAGCAACTTTGAAGTCTAAAAAGCTATTATGACTGCATAACATGATGTATGGTCCCTTTAATTCTTTCATGTTATGTTTTCGTATCTTTGATTTCACTGCGAATGTTTCTGGAAGAGCTAAAACCCATGCTAATAACTGTAAATACCATTTTGGTTTCACAGGCATCGCTTTTAAATCAAATCTTGGCATTGCTTTTACTTCATCTACTGATTTATATACAATATCTGTTATTTTCATTTTGTACTCTCCAATATCTCTAAAAAATTAATTATATCATACTCAATCTATATATATAGAAAGAACTGGATATTTCTTGTGTTTCTTGTTCAATTCATATTCCGATTTCCAGTCCATAAAAAAAAGACTACATAAAATGTAATCTTTATATATAATCTGTTTTTTATAAATATCGTTGCGCCATACTGACTGCCATCGCTCCATCATTAACACTAGTAACAATTTGTCTTAACGATTTATCTCGAACATCTCCTGCAGCAAATACACCTTTTACAGAAGTTTCTAAGAACTCATCCGTAATAATCCATTTGCCTTTTGAAAGTGCAACAGAATCCCCTAAGAAATCAACATTTGGTTGCATTCCAATGGCAACAAATACTCCTTCTAATTCTAGCGTTCTGGTTTCTTTGGTCAATCGATTGGTTAGATCAATGGATTCTACATAGTCTTTCCCATTGAACCGGTCTATTTGTGTATCCCACATGATTTCTACATTTTCTAATTGAAACATTTTTTCTTGATAACGCTTCGCAGCTCTTAATGTATCTCTACGGTGAATCAAATAGACTTTCTTCGCTACTCTTGATAGGTAGATTACATCTTCAACTGCAACATCTCCACCACCAATTACAGCGACTGTTTTGTTTTTATATAACGCTCCATCACAAACTGCACAATACGAAATTCCTCTTCCTCTTAATTCTTCTTCGTTTGGAATTCCGATTCGTTTCGAAGAAGCACCTGTAGCGATTAGTATTGTTTTCGCATGGTAGGTACTGTGATTGGTTACAATCGTTTTAATGTCTTTCGTAAAATCTACTTTATCTACCGATTCCAAACAAATTTGAATTCCTAGTTGTTTGGTATGGTCAATCATTTTATCTGCTAGTTCCCCACCAGAAACATAGTGAATACCAGGATAATTTTCTACTTCATAGGTATTTGCTATTTCTCCTCCAGGTAGCCACTTTTCCAAAAATAAGAAGTCTAACATTGCTCTCTTCGCATAAATAGATGCGGTCAGTCCAGCTGGACCCGCTCCAATAATAATTAAGTCATATACTTTTTCCATATTATCACTTCCTTTTCCATTTAAATTATAGCATAAATATAACATTATCAAATAAAAAAAGCCCTAATTTTAATTTAGGGCTTTTCAAATTATTCTTCTTCTTTTTTCGCGCCAACTAATTCTGGTTCTGTTAATTCTGGTTCATCTGATTCTTCCACTTCTTCTGGAATGAATGTGATTTCATTAATACTAATGATGATTTTTTCTGGATCATCGATTAATTCAATACCTTTTGGTAATTCTAAATCTTTTGCGTAAATGGTATCACCAATTTTCAAACTTGATACATCAACATCAAAATGAGAAATCCCACTACCAACAATGTATTCTAATTCTACAGTGTCTGCTTGATTACGAACTTCAAAACGGCTTTCTTGAATGTTTTCTTTACCGATAATGTTAACGTTAACAGATGCTCTCATAGTATCTCCAGCTGCAACTTTAACTAATTTAAAGTTTAAAAAATAATGACTATTTATAATATCTCTTTGTATTTCTTTGATATAAACTTGATGAGTTTTAGTCCCTACTTTGATTTTAAATGTTTTGGTATGTCCATATTCTCTTAGACAAGTATGTAATTCTTGTTCGTCCACTTGAAGAGATACAGGATCCATTGCTTTTCCAAATAAAACTCCAGGAGTTTTTTTATCTGCTCTAACAATTCTTAATCGTTCTGTTCTTTTTTCTACTTTCATTTCTGTGTTCCTTTCTATATATCATATTTCATTACAAATATTATACCATAATTTGGCAAAAACATTATATCATATTTTGTCGCCTTATTCTAATAAATTGTAAAAATCTTAAGAATTAGACATTTTAGATATCTTCAAGACTTTTTGTATCGATTTATGAAGATTATGTGAAGATTCAAATAAACCCAATAAAACTTAGAATTGAGCCGTATATTTATTGTAACAGAAAGCGAGGAACAAATTATGAAACATACAATTTTAAAAGGATTGGTTATTGCGAGTGTAGCAGTAGCTGCAGTATTTACAGTATCATTAACAAGCGTGAACGCTAAAAGTGTTTACAATGAGTATTCAATGGAAACCACTACAGAAGAGTTAGAAGGTTACACATTGGAAGAAATGCTTAACTATGCTATCTTAGATGAATATTTGGCTCAAGCTGAGTATGAAGCAATCATCGAAACATTTGGTGATATTAAACCATTTACAAATATTGTTCTAGCAGAACAAACACATATCGATTTATTATTACCATTGTTTGAAGCATACGGATTCGTTGTACCAGAAAACAATGCGGTGGAATCTGTTGTAATTCCTGATTCCATCACAAGTGCATTAGCAACTGGTGTTCAAGCGGAAGAAAACAACATCGCAATGTATGAACTATTCTTAGCTCAAGACAATGTACCAGATGATGTAAGAGCAGTATTTGAGTATTTAGTGACTGGTTCAGAGCATCATTTAGCAGCATTCTCAGCAGATCGTTATAGCTATGTTGGTAATGATATGATGAATCAATTCAAAAAAGCATTCCAAAACAAGTATCAAGGTGAAAATGGTCAAGGCGAAAGCCAAGGTCAAGGAAACGCTTATAAAGGTTCCAACGGTAACAGAGGATCACAAGGTGCAAAAGGCTCTCAAGGAAATGAAGGAGTATGCCCTAACGCATAGCAACAAAAAGAAATCCAACGACTCATCATCGTTGGGTTTTTTCTTTTATAATTTATATTTTATAATTCATCTACAATTTCTATAAACAATCCAACCAATCTTTCATCAAATTGTGTTCCTTCGTTATCAATGAGTTCTTGGATAGCTTCTTTTTTAGACAATGCTTTCTTATAGAACCTTTTGTTGGTCATTGCTTCATAGGCATCACATATGGAGATGATTCTAGATTCAATTGGAATATCGTCTCCTTGTACGCCGTTTGGATATCCCGTGCCATCTATTCGTTCATGATGGCGTAAAATGATATTAGCAATATCTTTTAAGTCAGATACACTGCTTAGAATACGAAAGCCGATTTCCGGATGCATTTTGATTTCTTTCCATTGTGCAATGGTCAATTTCTTAGTAGATGTTAATGTTTCGTGTGAAATAATAATTTTACCAACATCATGAAGTAAACCTGCAGTTTCTACTCGTGCTATTTTGTTTTTTGATAATCCAGCTTTCTCTGCTAACTTCCTGCTAAATTCTGAGACGTTACGAGAATGCTTTTCGGATAGTTCATCTTTTTCAAATAGTGTTTTTAACACCGCATCTACTGCTTTTCTTCTTGAGGATGGTTGCGTATAAATTTTTTGTTTATACATATTGTTTTCTGCAATTTCTAGAATTTCTCTCATAGAATCTACAACTGAGGTTGATGTAGCGGATCCTAATGAAGCAGACATTCCAATGTTTTGATAGATCTGCCTAGATATTTCCTCATGGATTTGTTCCATAATTCGTTCGCATTCTTGTTTATCGGTGTTTGGTAATATGATTAAATACTCATCTCCACCAAGTCTAAAAATATACTCATCATTCCCAATAACTTTTTTGAATAATTTCGCAATGATAATTAGAATTCGATCTCCTTGCGCATGACCAAAAGAATCGTTAATGAATTTTAATCCATTCACATCACCCATAATAACGGATAATGGGCGCTCTGGTAAGATAGAAAGTTTCTTCACTTGAATATCCATATATCTACGATTATGTAATCCCGTTAAAGCATCTCTGTAACTTATAAATTCTAAACTGTTT
>CAZUQS010000100.1:0-5618 GCA_964622615.1 uncultured Candidatus Izemoplasmatales bacterium
TTAGTAATAAAAGATTAGAAAAAAGAGGCCTCGTGAGTGCACGAGACCACTATTTGAAAATTCATACTGTAATATAGATTGAACCGCCGTATACGTGAACCGTATGTACGGTGGTGTGAGAGGGGCGAAAATAATTAATATTTAGCCTCTACTCGATTGATTATTTTTTAAATCCAACTCTATTCATGCTTCCCCACGTATGCTTTCCTTTTAACGAAGTTAGATAACCCCACGCTCTATACATGCTTATGATTTGTCTCCAACCAAAATTTTCAATAATACCATAAAATATGATGGTAAGTGTATCTTTTGTAGTTAAAGGAGATGTGTATCGTTCTTGAATTAGTAATGAAACCAAAGATAAACTCATACCGAATAAGAAAGTTACTACAAGCAATAGCAAAATATAGACTCCATTAAATAAACCAAAGATTAATCCGATAATCAAGGTAGCGTATACTTGTACCTCTAAAAGAGGAGCTATCATTTCAAACACGAAGAAGTATGGCATCGCAAACAATCCATTTGCATCGTATTTTGGATTCATAATCATTTTTCGATGAGAGGATAGTGTCTCTATCAGACCTCTTTGCCACCTGTTTCTCTGAGAAAACAATATTTTTCGTTTTTCAGGTACCTCTGTATAGCATCGAGCCATCGGCACATATCCAACGCGATAATTCAGATTAGTTTCAGCAGCTTTTTTGGTTATTCTAACAACTAACTCTAAATCTTCACCAACCGTTTTTTTCCTAAAAGAACTGGCTGATAAATATCCCCCAATTTCTATTAATATTCGTTTTTCAAATAGGCCAAAAGCTCCCGAAACAATAAGAAAACATTTCAATTTTGAAAAAGCAAGTCTACCGGTATTAAATGCTCTTAAATACTCTATGGTTTGAAATTTTGCTAATGGAGTTTTCGGTAATTCATATTTTTCTACGAGTCCATGGTCAATAGTAGCTCCGTTCACCGGAACAATAGAACCACCTAAAGCTAGTGGAATTTTATCGCTATCTAATCCGCTGGCCATCATTTTTAGAATTCCATCGGATTCAATCAATGAATCAGCATCAATACCGCAAACATAGTCATATTTTGAAAAATTGATACAAGCATTCAGAGAATCGGCTTTTCCTCCATTATTTTTATCAATTACAGTCAACTTTGTATAAAACTTATTTTTATATACGGCTTTAACTAAGCGTGTACGTATCAGCTGGTTTACCCGATAATCAACACGTTTTAAATCAAATGCTTCAATTAAAATATCTAAGGTTTTATCCTTCGATCCATCATTCACAACAATCACTTCATATACTGGATATTTTAAACTTAATAGTGATCGTAAACTCTCTACAATTGTTAATTCTTCATTGTATGCAGGGACCATAATAGAAATAGGAGATAAAATACCATTTTCATATAGAAAGTCCTCATTCTTGATGTTCCAAAGTTTTTCCTGTTTACGATATTCAAATAGCGCTAATATAGCAAATAAAAGATATATACCGTTTACAAGAAGGTAATAGAAAATAAACCAAATATTTATGTCAACAACGTATTTGAATATGATATCTTTAAAACTTGAACCAAATATTAATTTTAGATTCGTAATAAAAAAGGTAAATGGCAAGAATACAAATATAATAATTAGAATTGTAAGTAACCACTTAAACTTTCTTCTTTCAGGTTCTACCTCAGGGCTGGTTTGCCCAGGATATATTAAATGAATGTGTCCCATTTTTTTGAAAATTTTCGGATTCAGATAATCATTTAACTCTGAGTAAAACTCATAATTATCTTTTGCGATCGGGGCTATAATCTCCAATAACATGTCCTGCATGTTCTCATTATTATTAGAATTAATAAAATTGATGATATTCACAGAGTGTTTACTCATTACCATTGCTTCTATTAATTTTTTTAAATCAGATTTATCTTCAATCGTTAATAATATATAATCTAATTTTTTTGATAACACACCAGCTAAAATATACTTTTTTCGATTATGGATGTTGGTTTGAAATAGCTCAAATAGTTCTTTGTAATATTCTCTATTATTTTCGCATATTTCATAAATAACTTCAGAATAAATCTCGTCTCTTGGTGTTAAACTAGCATAATTCATTAAAGTTTTGATTGTGTTTAAATCTCCCTTGACAACCAAGGATTGGGCAGCTATTTTGACCACCTCAACATTTGTATTCATTAAATATTTTTTGGAATTCAAATCATAATCATAATAATCAGATAACGCTGTTAGAATTTGAAAGTATAATCGATTTAATCGATGTTTGCGAATATTTTTTAATACTAAGGAGTTGCCTTGTATGAAATGTTCTTCAATTTCAATAAGTGTCTTCTTCAATGGCAACTCAAAGCTTGGATGATATATCTGCATGGATAATTCGATAAACGCTTCTTTAATTTCAATAATTGCAGATTCAAAATAGATACTCAAATCAAATTTGGACTGATCGATATATTTTTTCAAAATTTTAATAACACGTTTTTGATAATACCGTTTGCTATTAATTAAACTTACAATTATCCCCTTTAAAACATCTTCATCTATGTCTCTTTTTAATCCATTTACAATTAATAATTTAATATATTCTTTTCGCTCAATCTTAAGTTGTTCTAAAAGTGCATTTATTGTTGCTTCTTTTCGAAAAAGCGACAAATATGTTATCGCCTTTATGCGTTTATATGTATTTTTAGAATGTATTTGTCTGACTAACTTTCTAATAACATTCTTTGTCGTTAAGTATTGAAACACTTCGTCCATTGCTAACGAAGATAATTGTACTCGTTGTGTTAGTATAAAGAAGCTGTGTAAGAACCTTTTTTGAGAACATTTTATGCTAACATTTTCCATTAAACCATATCGTTTCATCAGCAGTTCTTGGATTTCAAGGGTTTGTTTATAATTACGTCTATAAATTCGTTTTTGCAAAAATATAGACAATATTAAAAAACCAGAAATAGCTAGAAATATATAGGTAAGATTAAACACATCCCTATAAGTCATAATTATAAGCATTCCTTTCCAGCTAAACCACGCTCAATAATACCTAGTATCTCTTCTAAAATAATAGGCTTTGGAATGACAAAGTTAATACCGATTTGATTTGCTTTTTCAATAATAGCAACATCTTTGTTTTGAACTGTTAGCAAAAACAATGTATTCATATTAATAGAAGATTCATTGAGATGTTGTTTAATTGTTAACCCATCAAGCTTCTGGGTATATCGGTCAACAATAATCGCGTTAAAAAGCTTTTTATTAGCAAATTCTACAGCGGATACACCGTCTTTTGCTTGAGTAACCTGAAACTTTTGTTGCTCAAGATACCTAGTAATGATATTTAATGTTAATTGATCTGGTTCTACAACCAAAACATCTCCTAACGTATTTCTGTCAAAAATAGTATATTGATCAATATATGCGTTCTCTTGAAATCTATGAGATAGGTTAATTCTACTTACTGCTAAATAGAGTAATTTTTCTACCGTTTCTTTATTTTCTAATTCGTCGATTACTTCTGATTTACATACGACAGATACAGAGACTGTGATTTCATCAATAAATGCATCTGATTTTTTCACAGCATTTTGAATTTTGGATGCGTATTCTTTGATATTTTTACCCTTATAATCATGAATTAACAAAATGTAGCCTGGGCCAACCCGTTTAAATAGCAAATCGTCTTCTGAAATAGTTTGATTTAATATATATCCTAGGCTATTTATGGTTTCATCTCCAGCTTCATTAGAATATTTAATATTAAATCTTGACATGTTATCGACGTTAATGAGCATAATTGCGACGCTCTTTTTAATATTTTGATATTCCAAAATATTTAAATAATTAAGTAGATATTCTTTGAAAAAAACCTCGTTATAAATACCAGTAATTTCGTCTTTGATAAAAGAATCCATTGATGTCTTAATGGTTTCTTTTGTCATATCCACTTTTTGAGTTATGTGTAATTTCATAATATCTCCTTAAGAATTGCTTTTAATCTAGATTGCTAGAATCTATTTTAGGAACGAAGAACTCAAACACGGAATTGTCATAATGATTTCTCACCATATCAAATTCCCTTTGACTTCTAGAAGCATATGAAATAACACACACCCCTCTTTTATATATTTTATCACAATATTTGTTTGGTAAGTCTTTTATTCCATAATTTATAAAATCGGGTTTCGTAAAAATATTAAAAAACATAGTTTTCATTAGATACTTCGTTATCTTCTTCATTTTTGGGTCATCTTTAAAAAATTCTGTAATTTGACCTCTTATAATTGTGGGATGATTTCTTTTAAACCAATGAACAATATATGGATTAAAGGAATGAATAGCATATGCTCCCTGATAACCTCGAATTGTTTCAATGAACTTTTCACAAAGTAATTTATTATCTCCTAATGGCTTGAGTTCTATTAACAACGGAACTCGACAGTTTACAATGTCTAATACTTCTTTTAGGGTAGGGATTTTTTCGCTAGAATCAAGAATTGTAATATCTCTTATTTCATCGTAATTTAGATTGATTAAATATTCGTTTTTACCGGTGAGTCTTTTTAGATTATTATCATGAAAAACAACAACTGTACCATCTTTTAGTACATTGATATCACATTCGATTCCATACCCTTTTTCTATGGCTAAACGAATAGCAGTCAATGTATTTTCTGGTATTTTTTTGTCTTCGGAGTGCAGGCCTCTATGTGCAATAAGTTTCTCTTTTATCCAAGTTAAATCTTTCATTCTGTCCCCTCTTTCTACTGAATATATTATATCATTTTTTAATTAATAATTTTGTGTTAATTTACAATATTTATATTATATCTTTTTTATGTTATAATACTTTTTAAGGAGTGAGAGAGATGTTAAATTTTAATTATAGCAGTCCTACAGAATTTGTGTTTGGTAAAGATACAGAAAACAATATTGGAAAATTGTTAAAAAAATATAGAGCAAAAAAAGTCTTAATACATTATGGATCTGGATCAATAAAAAGATCTGGTTTGTTTGACCGTGTTATCAAGTCAATTGAAGATGAAAAAATAGAGTATGTAGAATTAGGAGGAGTTGTTCCTAATCCTAGAGATACTCTTGTTTATGAAGGAATTGAATTATGTAGAAATGAAAAAGTTGATTTCATTTTAGCGGTAGGCGGGGGCTCAGCAATTGACTCAGCAAAAGCCATTGCGGCAGGAATCAAATACAATGGAGATTTTTGGGATTTCTTTGATAACAAAGCGACCATTAAAAACGCATTGAAACTTGGAGTCATTTTAACGATTCCGGCAGCGGGATCTGAAGCTAGTACAGCGACAGTTATCACTAAGACAGAGGGAATGTTAAAAAGAGGTTTTGAAAGTAGTTATTTAATTCCAGCATTCGCAATTATAAATCCCGAATTAACGTACACATTACCGAGCTATCAAACAGCTGCTGGTGTTGTAGATATGATTAGTCATATCTTTGAACGATATTTTACGAAAACAAAAAATGTGATATTAACAGATAGACTAGCTGAATCAACTATCATATCCATAATGGAAGCGATGAGAATTATTATGGAAGAACCAACAAATTATGA
>CAZUQS010000101.1:0-5544 GCA_964622615.1 uncultured Candidatus Izemoplasmatales bacterium
CAGGAACAATTATATTTTTCAATTGAATTCCTCCTATCCTGTACGCATCAGCCTAATTTTTGGTGTAAATTTTACCTTTGAGAATAAATATACTGCAACAAATACTGCCAAGAAATTACTGGCTATCATAGAATACCATATTCCGGCTGGACCAAAGTTTGTTAATTTCATTGTTAGAAGAACAAACGGCAACCTAAACACCCATAACCTTACAATGGCAAGAATGAACGAATATTTTGTGTCTCCACTTCCTTGGAACGTCGATAAGAAAGTTTGAAATATTGCCATTAATGGTAAACTTAACCCAATATAAATCATATATTCAACAGCCAATGCTGCTGTGCGTTCATCATGAGTAAATAAACTTACAAAAGCGTGTCTAAATGGTAAAAGAATGGAAACTCCAATAATCATAATTGTCACTCCCATTAATAGCCCTTGTTTCACGGATTCTTTTGCTCTTTTAATGTTTCCAGCGCCAATATTTTGTGCAACATAAACTGCTACTATTGCACTGATTGATGAAACTGGGAACATGACCAGAGAATTAATTCTGTTTCCAATATAGAATGCTGCTGTTGTACTAGTTCCAAAAGAGTAAATTAAGCTGTTTAAAATAACAAATCCTATTGCTTGAATTGATTGACCTGAAGATGCCGGTAAACCAATCTTAAATATATCTCTGATAATTGGAATATTTATGTAACTCATTTTAAAAGAAACATTTATTCCATTTTTTGAATGTATTAAATAGTATAACAACAATGGAAGCATAACGATATGAGCTATTAAAGTGGAGAACGCAGCTCCTCTAATACCCATGTTAAACACTAGAATCAATAATGGTGTTAATAAAATATTTATTATGATTGCGAATGAACTAATTAATACCGGAGTGAGTGTATCTCCGGTTGAGCGTCTTATTGCTTGAAAAGCAAATGACAAGAATAATATTGGCAATTCAAAACTTCGAATTCTCATATATAAAATAGCATATTCTAAATCAGATCCCTTTGCACCCATCAAACCTAGTATTGTAGGTGCAAGAGTATAAGCTAGTATCGTAAATATTACCCCTAATACAATAGATACATATATGGTATTTGTAGCATATCGTTTTGCGTTATCATAATCTTTGTTTCCCATGAATTGACCAACTAATGCATTCCCAGCGACGCTAAGGCCCATTCCAAACGAAATAAAAATAAAGAAGATTGGCCATGTTAACGCAACTGCGCTTTGCATGGATGTAGCCACAGCTTCATCTGCGATTTGTCCTAAGAAAATCCCGTCAACGATATCATGCAATGTTTTTAAAATATTAGCCAAAAAAACTGGTAAAGCTAACGCGATGATTCCTTTCCAAATAGGATTCTCATGCAATATTAAATTTGATTTTAACTCTACGCTGTTATTCATTATCTTCACCTATTCAAATTTACGGAACCCTCTAACCTTTAAAACAAATAAACAAACATTGTAATACCGTGCATTTCACAATAAAATAACGCATTTTATCTATATATTTATAAAGATTTGATTAGACTTAATAATTTTAACATATATATGCAAATTTGTATATTTAGAAATATCATTCAGCATTTTGAAATTTAGTAAAAGAATATTTTCCTTTTAAACCGTTTACATCTGAATCAAAAACTCTTGTAAGACTCCGTTGTTTCAACGAGAAATAGCAATATAATGTAATTATGGTATATTTGGTTGAAAATTCCTATTCAATAAACCTTGATTTAGATATATTAAAGTACTATAATCATAATGTGCGAAAATGAACGAAGCACACAATTGAAAATGTAATTATTTTTATGTGCGAAATATAGATTTTTCCTCAGGAGGTGACCGCTTTGTTCGATCATGTTGTTATTGGTGTTTTAATTTTTACAATTTCTTATATCGCAATTGTTTCAGAAAAAATAAATAGAATGGTTGTTGCGGTTTTTGGAGCTGGACTAATGATTTTATTTCACGTTCTTTCCCAAGAGGAAGCATTAGCAAGAATAGACTTTAATACTCTTGGGCTTCTAGTTGGAATGATGATAATGGTAAATATCATTCGTGAAACAGGGCTTTTTCAATATTTAGCTATAAAAGCTGCAAAAATAGCAAAAGGAGATCCAAAGAAAATACTTATCTTATTTGCATTAATTACTGCAGTTGCTTCTGGACTTTTAGATAATGTAACAACAATTTTATTAATTGTCCCTGTGACTTTAGTTATTGCAGATATTTTGAAGCTTAATCCGATTCCGTTTATAATTACAGAAATTATGAGCGCTAATATTGGTGGTGCAGCAACATTAATTGGTGATCCACCTAATATTATGATTGGTGGGGCCACCGATTTAGGATTCGTTGATTTTATAGTAAATCTTTTACCATTAATGACAGTTATCCTAATTATTACTCTCGCAATATTATTACTGATATTCAGAAAATCATTTGTTACAGATGAAAAAAGCAAACAAGAGATATTAGCTCTTGATGAAAAAAAAGCAATAAGAGATAAAACCCTTGTTATAAAAAGCCTTATTGTACTGTTCATAACAATAACCGGTTTTGTTTTAGCAGATGTTATAGGCGTTGAAACTGCTACTATTGCAATTTTTGGTGCTTCATTACTACTTCTGATTTCAAAAATAGAACCAGAAGATATGTTAGAAAAAGTGGAATGGACCACAATATTCTTTTTTGGAGGTTTGTTCATACTGGTGGGTGCATTAGTAAATATTGGTTTAATTGATTTGTTAGGAGAAAACCTATTAAAAATCACCGATGGAGATATCCCAATTACTACTATGTTGGTACTGTGGATGTCATCTATAATGTCATCTTTCTTAGATAATATTCCTTATGTAGCTACAATGATTCCCCTAATACACTCAATATCAGAAGGTTCTGTTGCAGCATATGAACCTGTATGGTGGGCGCTCTCAATTGGTGCTTGTCTAGGTGGTAATGGGACTATTATTGGTGCATCTGCAAATGTTGTTTCAAGAGGAATTGCAGAAAAGCATGGATTCAAAATTTCTTTTGGGTATTACATTAAAATTGCATTTCCACTTATGATTCTATCCATCGCTATTTCAATGGTTTACTTGTTAATATTTTATGTTTAATTAAATAAAGGAGAAATAATATATGAATAAATATGTTTGGTCTGAAACGAATCAAAATATTATGAGACTTATGCAAATTGGTGCAAATGTCACTGTGATTTCTAGTCAGATGGTATATGTCTCTTTTGACATTACCGATGAAATCAAGGTTTCATATGTTTACAACATCAACAAGAAAAATAAATACTTTCTTGAAAGAGTAAAACCATATCCAATTGAAGTAATGGAATTTAATACTCCAGAAGATATTTGTGATATTATTCGTATTGATGTGGAACAGTTTAAAAACGCTGTTAAAAGTCATAATATTAAAGACTTCATTGGTATAAATAAAGATCTCCACGATACGATTCTTTCATTTGAGGATTTATTTCTTTATTACAATGTAAATCATGATAATATAGATAAAATAAAACACTACATAGAACAAATAAAAGAAGAAATTCATAACTCTAAAGAACACTCCAAGAGAGTATTCTTTGAAAAAGAACCTGATCATCTTTAAGTTCTATAATAAGAATTAACTTTTTAAAAAAATAGCTAAACATCTGTAACCAAAATGTTTAGCTATTTTTTTTATATATATGATACGATTTCTTCAAAAGTTATTCTCACAAAAAAATTGTAACTAAATATTGAATAATTCCAATAAACGCGCCTAAGAATAAGCCTATGATTTCTACAAAATGCAATTCCTTATTCATAAGTCCAAAAATAATTTTTTCGAACTCTACAAAATCAAGTGAATCAAT
Source organism: uncultured Candidatus Izemoplasmatales bacterium (assembly GCA_964622615.1). Taxonomy (GTDB): domain Bacteria; phylum Bacillota_I; class Bacilli_A; order Izemoplasmatales; family Hujiaoplasmataceae; genus 4572-104. The sequence continues at coordinate 3,890 of CAZUQS010000101.1, forward strand.
ACGTTTTCTGACAATCTCCCGTATATCCAAATTTTCAATACCCACCGAACGAAATTCATCTACCATTTGTTCAAACATTTCATCTCCGTTTTTATTGATATATTTGGTTACAAAGCTTCGAACATCTCCACCAAGAAACATAGCTACAACCGGTGGTATAGCTTCAACTAATTTTTCAATTAAAGTCTCTTTTAATTTGCTTTTTATTGCTTCAAGTTTCTCTTCTCCTAATAATTGATCCATAATCACTTCTTTTGAAAGTAATTCTTTTTCAATTGTATCCGCAAGAGATATTGCCATTTGATCTTTTCTTCTTGGAAACACTCCTTGAAATGTGACCCCCAATATTTTATGAGGATTTATTGGTCTAAATAACATCTTAATAGCCACTTTATTTGTAATCCACCCAATCAATCCACCAATCAATACAAGTAATACAAAACGTAAAATTTCCATAATCTTCTCCCTAAATAAATATATTATATCATAATACGCTTGCTTACTAATATTAGAAAATTTGTTTTCTAATTTGAAAGCTTAGAAATTTAAATATTGAACAATTATTTATTATCATATTAAAGGGATGCCAGCCAAGGCAACCCTTTTTAATTATCTTATTGCTGTTACATATCTTATTATGCTTTAGAATCAATTAGGTTCTAATGAAAGGGCCATCAAGCGTTATAATTGTAACCTCTATCTGATCTAGTAATACATCAGAATAAAAAATACTAGTAGATGGTTCATAATAATCAGCAAAGAGCTTAATTATATAAGGATTGTCAGGAACCATTCCGTGAATCTCTATAAAACCGGGGTTAGATGAAGATTCGTAGAAAGCTCCTAAACGAGTACCATTTGGTAAATAAACAATAACATATGCACTCACACCACTAAAACCGGTATCATCTAGAGCGTATACATAATCAACTCCAGAATAATAATAAGTAACGACTTCTGCTACTCCTACAACCGGTTTAGGTACATTTATTGTAAATGTAGATAAAGTTATAGTTTCACTTACTGGTGTAGAAGAGCCTTGTGGAGTGTATGTATATTCAACCTTGAGTACATATTCTGTTTCTGGATCTAAGTCCCATTGATCAAAATCATTATCTCCCACAAACAAATCAATATCACTTGCAGCCCAATCGCCTTTATATAATTTCAAATTTGCTTGTATTAAAGACCCCTGTGTATCAACAACATTAATGGTACTACTATATTTCCCTCCCCAGTCATCATAAATATACGATTCATTTGAGACTGTGAACGCAAGAGGAATTTCTTCAAGTGTTATAATAGTGTCACTACCGCTTTCAACTATAATTGTAGTTCCGGATTCTTCAACACTACCTTCAATCTTAACTTCATAATTAGTGTCTTCTGTTAATGATGAAAACGTAATGGTGTTCATTCCACTGTTTATAGCATAACTATCTATTAATGTAGCGCCTTGATATAAGGCGAGTTTTACATCTTGTAATATTCCATAAGGATCTGTAAAATTAACAGTATAAGTGATTGAATTTGTTGTTGTTTCTATATGGATTAAATCAACAACCAAAACATCTCTTAAAAGACCATAAGCTTGTCCATTATAATCTACTGTATATGTCATTATATAAGAACCAACAGTTGACGTATCAACATTT
>CAZUQS010000102.1:0-5495 GCA_964622615.1 uncultured Candidatus Izemoplasmatales bacterium
TGAAACATCAATATATCCTTCGATATTGGTATCTTCCGAAGCAATTAATCTTGCGATAGGTGAACTGGTTATTTTAAAAAAGAAATGCTCCGTTGTCGCTCCAGTAACTTTATCATAGGAAAACACTTGATAAACATCATAGTTACCAGTCAAAAATACTGAATAATAGAAATCACTACTATAACCATCTAATGGAAACGTCATTGAGACACCTTGAGTGTTTTCTATTGATTGAGCTCTTTCTAAACTAGCTTCAATCTCAAAAGTAGCAGCAAATGTAAATATCCCACTGGTTGCCTCAAATGTGGTTGATAAACTAGTACTTATACCATAGGTTATAGTGCTTGTATCACTATGGCCTGTCTCAATTACAATTTCCGATGCATCTGAAGTCACCCAAGTACTTAGTTGTTCAAGAATTGCTCCTTCAACACTTAATATTCTATAAGCTACCTCTATCGTATCTGTGTCAAAGGCAACATGAACTAATTCACTAGACCCATCAGCTATGATACTATTTATATTTATCGCTCTATCATTGTTTAATGATATTGACTCCCATCTAGCAAATAGTGTAATATCACTTTTCACGATATCATCAGAAGTAAAATGACTGTCGTTAACCGTATTGCCTTTATACCAGCCAGTGAAGGCATAACCCTCTCTTGTTGGTACAGAAAGTACTATTGTTGAACCATATTGTACACCAACAATACCGTTTACAAAGGCCCCTTCATTTGATTCAAATGAAACAGTATATTCATTAATATCATATAGAGCGTATACATTAATATTATTAGTTATATTAGTTAAATCATTTTGTGACCAACCAATAAACGTATGCCCTTCTCTTTCAGGCATAACTGTTGTTTCAGCTTCTTCTCCATAATCCACAATCACTGAATCTAGAAAAATACCATTATAATCGAGAAAACTTACTTGTAGTTTCTGACTCATCACTCCAATATTAAGTTCACTATCATCAGTATATGTAATAATAATTTCACCTAACTCATTCATAGTTGTTGATGCTATACCTATCCCAGGTTCACCTTTTAATTCGACTAAATCAATTAAGTTCTCCCATAGTAGATCACCTACATATTGCCACTGTATATGTTCTTCTGCAACTTGAAATACTACTTCCTTTCCTGCAGCACCATCATTTCCAGTTTGCCCTTGTGGCCCTTTCACAGTATCTAACCATTCTTCATATGTCCCATCGAATGTTTCAGCTTCTAAAGAAAGTTGATAAATATGTCTTAATTGAATAGTTAAATCAGATTCAATCGTAGTTAGTGCTTCTGTTATATCCGCTGGTTCTGTGGTTATCTGTGATGTTATTTCTTCTGTAAACTCTGAAGTTACTTCTTCAGTAGTTGTTGTTATTACTGTAGTTGTAGTACTACCAAAAAAATCACATGATACAAAAAGTCCAAATAATGCAAAAATAAAACTAAACAAAAATAACTTTTTCATAATAATTCTCCTTTTTAAAAAATTCAATAAAAAACTAACTTAAAAAAGTTAGCGTATTTTATGTATTCACTATTTTAAGTAAAGCCAACAAAACAGTAATTCGTAGTTGATTATATTTTATTCTTGTGATTCCGGTTAGTATAGAGAATCCTTCCTTGATTATATATTTGTACTATATCAAATATATATATTTATTATACGCCTGCTTAATTGATTATACAATGATGATAATAAAAAAAAAATTAAAATAACAAAATACACTCTTCAAAAACCATGCCAATCCACAGAGCTTATACAAGCTATAAATTAGGTAACAAGATAGAAGCTGAATTTAATATCTTCTATAATGAGTTTAAGAAACTATTTAATATGAATCCATTTGACTTATTCAAAAGCCATAAAAAAGGATATAGATTGCTCTGCATTGGCTATAGTTTGTAAAGGAATAACCTGAATTGGTTATTCCTTATGTTTTAATTATTATTCAACTCTTAACAATATGCTAAACTGCAACTAATTATTATGTATTTATAATTCTAATGATCACACAGTTTAACTCCTATAAAAGGAAAAATTAATATCTACCTTGCGCAATCATTGCATCAGCAACTTTTGTAAATCCAGCAATATTCGCTCCAGCGATCAAATCATATCCAAATCCATAACGAGCACTCGCTCTTACACAAGAGTTATAGATGTTTTTCATAATAGCACGTAATTTTGAATCTACTTCTTCTGCAGTCCAATGTAAACGCTGTGAGTTTTGACTCATTTCTAAAGCAGAAGTTGCAACACCACCAGCATTGGCAGCTTTACCAGGGCCGATTACTACTCCAGCAGTTTGTAGAATAGCTACTGCTTCGTTAGTCGTAGGCATATTTGACCCTTCAACAACATATTTTACGCCATTTTTAATAATCATTTCAGCATCTTTTGGATGAATTTCATTTTGTGTCGCACATGGCATAATTAAATCCACTTTCCTATCCCATGGTTTTTTACCTTCGAAGAATTCTACTCCAAATCTGTCAGCGTAATCTTTGATTTTACCATTAGTGTTAGCTCGCATTTCTAACATAAAGTCTATTTTTTCTTGAGTTGCGATACCGTCGGGGTCATAGATATATCCCTCTGGCCCACTTAATGTTACTACTTTTCCACCTAGATCTTTAACTTTTTTACAAACACCCCAAGCTACATTACCAAATCCTGATACTGCAACTGTTTTGTTTTTGAAATCTAAGTCATCATTTTTTAAAACTTCTTGTGCAAAGTATGTTGCACCATAACCTGTAGCTTCAGGTCTAATTAGTGATCCACCGTAATCTAAACCTTTACCGGTTAACACACCATTTTCGAATGCACCAAGAATTCTTCTATATTGTCCAAATAGGTATCCGATTTCACGTCCACCTACACCAATGTCTCCAGCAGGCACATCAACGTTAGGGCCTATATGTCTATATAATTCAGTCATAAAACTAACACAGAATCTTCTTATTTCTTCATCAGATTTTCCAAGAGGATTAAAGTCAGATCCACCTTTACCTCCACCAATAGGTAATCCAGTTAAACTGTTTTTAAAAATTTGTTCAAACCCTAAAAATTTGATTAATCCTAAATATACAGATGGATGAAAACGAAGTCCACCTTTGTAAGGACCAATCGCTCCATTAAACTGGACTCGAAATCCTCTATTAACCTGTGTAGCTCCCTCATCATCTACCCAAGGCACTCTAAATTGAATTGCTCTTTCAGGTTCAACGATTCTTTCAAGAATGTTGTGTTCTATATATTCAGAATGTTGTTCTAATACTGGACCAAGTGAATGAAACACTTCTGTTACAGCTTGAATAAATTCTTTTTGATATGCATCTCTTTGATTAACTAACTTTAAAGTGTTTTCAATATATTCTTTCGTTTGACTTGAAACATCTCCATCACCTTCTAACGAAGCTCCTAAACTATCAAATTTATGTACAAATAATCCACTTCTTAATTTAGGTTCAAACCAAGTTGATTTAGCAGGCATAATTAGCCCGCTGTCTGCCACAGCCATGATTTCAGCCATAGACGTTGGATACATTGCAATTCCACAACCATCTAACTCGTCAGTTTTGTCTTTTAATCCTTTTAGCCCTCTGATTCCACCAACAAATGACATTCTAGAAGAAGTTCTCACATTCCTGATGCCTAAAATATCACTTAAAACATACTTTTCCATTATTGCAGCATCTGTTTGATCAACTATACTCTCACGATTGCAGCAATCTTCGTTCAAGGTCATTTTATACCACTTTTTATTAACATACATACCAAATGTAGATTTTTCAGTTGGTTTGTAAGGTGCATTCATTTCCTCGATTGTAAAAAGTTTTCTCATTTTTTCCCAGAAGTGTTCAAGTGTTATTCCACCTAAATCATGGACAACGCGATTATAATCCATAACCTTCAAGTTTGATTCAGGGAAGATAACACTCATAAAGAAGTTAAACTCTTCATCACCAGTATAATTTGGGGTTTCATTTCTTCTCTTGCGAGCTACTTTAACAGCAGATGCAGTTCTATGATGTCCATCTGCAATATACAAACTGTTAATTGATGAAAAACGTTCAGTAATTTCTTGGATTACTTCTTCATCATCTACAACCCATACAATATGACTTATACCATCATCACTAACAAAATCTGATACAGGTTGTTTTTTTGTCAACTCTGTTAAAATTTCATTTAATCTAACGTCATCTCTATAAGACAAGAAAATCGGCTCACTATTCGCATCACAAGCATCAAAATGATTTATTCTGTCTTGTTCGTTTTTTAACAGTGTTAGCTCATGTTTTTTAATTATATTGTTTTCATAATCATCTACAGATGTTACTCCAACAAATCCTGTTTGCTCTCTACCATCCATAATTTGACGATAGATATAGATACTTGGTTTTTCATCTTGTACTAAAATTCCGTCCTCTTCAAATACCTTTAAGCTCCTTCGAGCTTTTTCGTATACTTTTGGTGCATATGGATCAGTTGAAGATGGAAAATCTATTTCTGATCTTACAATATGCAGAAAACTATAAGGGTTTCCTTTAGCCATACTTTTGGCTTCTTTCCTGTCCATTACATCATAAGGTAAAGAAGCAACTTTCTCAACTAGGTCCTTACGCGGACGCAGTGCCTTAAACGGTCTAACAATAGCCATTTGTAAATCCTCCTAAAATATATTATTTAAAATATAACTATTAAAAAATGAATTAAATTCACTTATTCTACTATTTGTTATAGTTGTTTTTGTCTATTAAATTATACTCTTGGTAACTATTGTGTTACCTACTCGTAAAAATTATAACATAAAGAGAAAATCCTATCTATCTAAAATTGTTTTATTTATATTATTGTATGCATATGATATCGCAGATACCCCCTAATATATTCCCATCACAGTCAAAAAGCACCTCAACATAAATTGTCACATAAAAAAACTGTGTTATAAGCACAGTTTTTGTTTGATTTTTAAGTTATCTTGATTAACCTACCACAGTTTGCAAGAAAACATTTTGTAAAATACTCAATGCAACAAACGAAGTCACCATTGAAATGAAAGGTGTTAAAACCCACCCTATACTAATCTTACCTATCTTCGTTAAATCAATATTTCTACCACCTTTTGCTAATCCAATCCCCATAATTGCACCTATAACTGCTTGTGACTGTGATACAGGAACAAGTGGTAACGCTGGTAAATTTCTAGAAGTAAGGAAGTTATATAATCCTTCTGATGAAAATACAAATAGCACAAGTGAAGTAGCTAGTACCACCACAAAAGCATTAATAGGTGAAAGCTTGAATATACTTTTTCCAACTGTCGTCATTACTTTTTTAGAGTATGTAAACACACCCACTGCTATAGCAACACCTCCAAGTAAAAACAGTTGTTGAATTCCTGCAAACGTAACATTACCAATAACAATATCATTAAATGGTGATACCTGTACAAAAACACCCATAACATTTGC
>CAZUQS010000103.1:0-4106 GCA_964622615.1 uncultured Candidatus Izemoplasmatales bacterium
CTTCAAATGCATCTACAACACAAATAATTCTTGAAAATAGAGGTATATCTTCTCCGGCTTTTCCGTTTGGATATCCAGTACCATCCCATTTCTCGTGATGATGTAGTGCATGTATAGCAAGATTTGAATATTCATCGGCTGCTCTAAGTATTTGATACGATATTTCAGGATGAGTTTTAATTATGTCAAATTCTTCTTTCGTTAATCTCCCAGGCTTATTCAATATAGCATCAGGTATTGAAATTTTTCCAATATCATGATACATTCCTGCAAGCTCAAGTTCCCTTACTTCATCTGTCTTTAAACCTAACGCTTCTCCGGTTTTTTTACAATAGAAAGCAACTTTTTGTGAATGAACTCTCTCTTCAGCATATTTATCGGTTAACGTTTTTAGAATAGCGTTGATTGCATTACTTCTAACACTACTACCTTCCACTAATTTGTGTGCATACATATTATTTTCAGCAAACATTAAAATTTCATCCAAATTTCCTTTAGTCTTTTCTGTTTTTATTGCGTAACCAATAGACATAGACAATTCAATATTTCTAATTTTTTTATTTTTTAATTCTTTCTTTAATGATTCGCTTAAATTTTCAATTAGATTATCAGTTATATTTGGGAGAATAACTGCAAACTCATCTCCACCTATTCGTGCAATTATATCATTTTCTCTTAAACATTTTCGCAATATCTCTGATGCTTTTCGAAGAGCAATATCTCCAACATTATGACCTAAAGCGTCGTTAATTATTTTCAATCCATTTACATCCATCATCATCAATCCCAAAGGATAAAATTCTGATGTATCTATTCTTTTGTATTCTTCAACAAAGAAACGACGGTTATAAAGCCCTGTTAGATAATCGTGATTCCCTATTTCAATTAAAGTTTTTTCATATTTCCTTTGTTCTGTAACATCTTCACCAGAACTTAGAACTCTCATGACATTTCCTATATCATCATGTATCAAAGAATTTGCCCAGGAAATTATTTTTTCTTCACCACTTGCTGTTAATATTATATTTTCATGGTTTTCAATTACTTCCATTTCCTTAACAAAAAGCTTTTTAGTAAAATTTCTTAGCTCGTCTCTAATAGCCTTCGGTATAAAATGATCAAACCAATTTTTGCCTATAATATCTTCTTTACTCAAGCCTATAATTTCACACCCCTTTTTATTCATTGATATAATTGTTCCTTCTGAGTCGATAATCAACAACATTACGCCTGCAAAATCAAAGTATTTTTTTGCTAAGTTTTTTTCTGCTTTCAACATCTTTTCTGCATTGATTCTTTCTGAAACATCTCTTGCATATGCTGTTACGCCAACTATTTCATTGTTGGAATCTCTAATAGGGCTATATAATGTTTCATAGGCCATAATATTCAAATCACCATATAGTTCTAATGTTGTATGACTAATTCCAGACAAAGCTTTTCCATAATTAAGTTTTGATTTACGGATATCATCTTTTGAAGTTATGAAATCAAGAATACATTTTCCTACTTCAACATCTGCATTATAGACATCTTTCATAGTTTTCTTATGAAATTCATTAAAAAACATATACTTATACTCTTTATCCAAGGACAGGATAATCATATCTGCCGGACTATTCAAACTCGCTTGTAATAACAGTTGCGTCCGTTGTAGTTCTTCAACTAATATTTCTAGTTTTCTTTTTTGTGTTTGCACTAAAGTCCTCGAGTTTTTTCTGAGTACCTGCAAAAATAGAGTTAATACTGAAATAACAACAGATAGGAATAGTCCAAAAGTTAATATAAAATATGAATTACGCGTGCTTAAAGACACTGTCTCTTTTGTAGGTGCTAACACAAAACTAAAAGTTTTATTTTTTAAAGATATATCCCCTGTTGCTGAGATATCTGTTTTAGGTTGTTGCCAATTATCCGAAGACGCTAAAAGACTATTTTCATCATATACTTGTATCATGTAATTATTTTCAAATTCAAAACCAACCGATAAAATTAACCCAGACACACCAATATTGCCCAATATAAAACCAGCAATAACATCCTCGTTATAAATCGGAAACATTAAATTTATATAGTCAGAGTTGTTTTGTTCGATATTGATTTCCTCATCGATGATATATTTGCTATTCTCTGTTGGAGTGACTCTACGAACGATTAAGTCTCTATCAATCCAAACAATATTCTCAATACCAATTAAAGTTTGAATGTAAAATTCGGTATCCCTATCCCATTTGGCCACTGCTTGAAGAGTGTTTGGGGAACCATCTCCTGCAAGTTCATTTAAGGTATAATCGATTAGATCAATTCTTCCTTCAATGTTGTTTGCATAAATTATCGAGCTTGATTCTACACTTTGTGATAACTTTTTCAAACTATCTACTTCAGTTGCTTTCCATACGAAAATTGTTATAAGACCACAGATCAAACCTAAAACTAAACTTATATATTTCGAAAGAAAAATATTCCTTACGAAACTTTTGTTTTCTTCGTTTTTTCTAAATATATGCATAGTTTTCATTCCTCAATTTTATTTTGAATAAGTCCACTTATCTTTATAGCTTGATTGATATATCTTCGTTATTTATTCTGCCCGATCCAAGCATTATTCCATATTCTCTCTAAGATTTTATACCCTAATTCATCAATTTTAACTAAATACATATCCCAATCCTCGTCAATACTTAATTCCCCAGTTATAAATTTTGTGCTTGCATCGTTTACATAGATAGATAGATCTTCACTAATAATACTAACCATTTCTATCGCATCATCACTTAATAAAAGGTTTGGACTGTTTGGTAAAGTTTCATTTGCTTTTTCAGAATTTTCAAGAAATGTCACTATGTCGTCTGGTTTTTTATTATCCTCAAATTCTTCATCTTCGTTAAGGTTGAATATTATATCAAATCCATACTCGTTCATCCTGATTGTTCCATTTGGATTCTTTGGAGTAATGACGTTAGGTAAAAACTCCTTACCCTCTGATGTTGTTGTATATGTCTGTCCTTCAATTCCCCAATAACTGAGTTCAATGCCTTCTTCAGAATAAATCGCCCAATCTAGAAATTTCATCATATCCTCAAAATAAGGCTTAGTTGCAGCGTTTGCGGATATAGCTAATCCTTTTCTAAATCTATTGACCGATGGAAGTGCAGTTATTCCTATTGTACTCTCCATAGCTGGTAAAGCGGTCCACTTCCCGTTAGATATACCATTCTCTTCTAGTTGTTCATTCCAGGTATCAAATCCTGAAGAAATCCAAGTCACAGTTACTAAAGCTTTCCCATTAACAATTTTTTCTATAAACTCTTCATTACTTTGATTCAAAAATATCGCTGGGTCTAATATTCCCGCGGTGTAACATTTATTTAGAAATCTATATAGCTCTCGATAGTTTTCTGTTGCTGGCGAAAATTCCCATTCATTATTCTCAGCGTTGAAAAATCTTGTTCCTGACCAACCTGCAGGTATTCCATATCCGGCACCCATCATACTCAATAAATGTGCCCCACCCCACGACGCAGTAATCGGAGTCGATTCTGGATATAGTTCTTTTAATATAACTAAGGATTCAAACAATTCATCATAAGTCGTTGGCATAGAAATGTCGTTTTCCTCAAAGATATCTTGTCTATAAATCCACTGCTGAACTTGCAAAGCTCGTTGATAACCCGGAAGAATATAATATTTACCATTAACAAATCTTAATTCATCAATTTCAGTTTGTAAATTATTTTCTTCAATATATGCTGTATAGTTCGGCATCAAATATTCATAATCACTTATTGATAATAATAGCCCATCATTAGCGTAGCTCTCTATTGTGTCTGGCCAACATTTTAAAATTACATCCGGTGGAGATTCTGCTTTCAAGTAGAATTCAATCTCATTTTCAAAATCTTCATTATTCCCCTTCACAATATCCAATGTCACATTTCTTTCATTACTGTATTCCTCTAGAATTAACCAATCTTTTTCATAAGGGTTGTCTATAGTTTCATTGTAGAGCACACTAAATGAAAAAGGATTTCTTACTTCTGCTGAACTGCACCCTGTTAGGGCTATTAAAGTAAGAATCGATATTATAACTACTTTCTTAAGCATGG
>CAZUQS010000103.1:4116-5490 GCA_964622615.1 uncultured Candidatus Izemoplasmatales bacterium
GGCTCGGCCTCCTAATAATCATACTTCTGTTTCTCAAAATTTAATTACACCATGTGTGATATTATATAAAACAATCTTTCGCTGATTTCGCCTGTTTTAATTTGATTATACTAAAAAAATATGTCATTATCAAGACGAAACCAACATTTGCTAATAATAATAATAATAATAATAATAATAATAATAATATTGTAAAACAGATTTGGAAAAGCAATTAGAAAGAATAACAATATTTAGGATTCGTTAATGTGATTTGTGAAATATTTTGGATAAAAGATAAGTGAACAACAGAGTATCGTAGAATAGAATAAAACGTCATTCCTAGAACGGTTTTTTTTGTAAAGAATGAATTTCTAAAATTTCATCTCAACCTCATTGCAACAACAAAATACCCTGTTCAAAAACCTTTTGACTCAAAACCTATCATTTAATCCAAACAAAAAACCGAGATTATGTATGCAGTATATGAATACTACAAAAACCTCGGTAGCTGGTAATATTGATAGAGTTAAGGAAATTTTAAATTTTTCCATATCAGCACGCGATTATGTCATCAAATTTTTATGAATCGTTTCTATTCAATGGTACATCGATACCGTAAAGACGGAAAACCTTGTATCTCTTCCCGCCAAGTTTTTCAATTGCGTAGCGGCTTTTTAAATTGTCGCTAGGTATGGTAGAAGCATCAATCATTTTAACTTTTCTGTTTTTCAAGTCTTGGAAATAATCTTGATATATAGCATTAATGACTCCTTTTCCTTGATAATCTATGACAACCATCTGAATCATTGCTCTGTAAGTAGTAATCTTGTTTTTGTAATACAAAAGTCTTAATATTGAAATAATATTCCAATGTCCCTGGATTTTTTGCAAGGCTTCATTGAAATTCGGTACAATCATACCAAAGCCAATCGGTCGGCCATCATTCGTATACGCGATTTTTATCAATTTGAAATCAAGAAAGTTTTTCCATTCTTTAAGCAATTCATATACTTTATCGGGTTCAGGGGCTCTAAAGTCCCAATCATCACTTATCGAATCATCAATGATTCTAAGAACATCCTTCGCATCACTTTCAAGATTCTTTTTGTTTGCATTTCTGACATAAAAATCGTATCTTTTTTTAAGTTTTTCAACCACATCATAGCGCTGATATGGAATATCATTCATTGTGAAACGATAGCCCAATAAGTCTTCATTCATTTTAAATCCGTGTTGCTCAAACTGTTTTCTATAATAAGCTTTATTGTAAATACACATTACTGTTGGAGCATCTTCGAATCCCTCAATCAAGACACCTCTTGCGTCATCTGGATCTTTTGGATTTGTGTTTCCATAGTAATAGTCTATTCCTTGTTCAGAAAACCATTGTTC
>CAZUQS010000104.1:0-5458 GCA_964622615.1 uncultured Candidatus Izemoplasmatales bacterium
TTACCGACTTATTAAAAGCAATAATCTTACCAGTAACTCTATATTTTTTTGGATTACCAAATATACTATGTGCTAATTCCGTTCTTCCTGCTCCCATTAAACCTGCAAGTCCAACAACTTCACCTTTATGAAGCTTTATATTAGCATCGGATACAATATATCTATTTAATTGTTTATCAAAGGAATTCAAATGAACAGTTTCTAATACAACTTCGCTGCCTTTGAACACGGGACGTTTTGGGAAAATATCTTCAATTTCCCTACCTACCATATTTTTGATAATTTCCTGTTCATTAATTTCTTCTCGTTCCATTCTCACAATTGTTTTTCCATCGCGTAAAACGGTTATAGAATCCGCTATTGCTTCAACTTCCTTCAATTTATGAGAAATCATAATTGATGTAATGCCTTGTTTTTTTAGTTCAACTAATAATTTCAATAAATTTGCGCTATCATCTTCATTTAAAGCGGCTGTAGGCTCATCCAGGATAAGCAATTTTACATTTTGGCTTAATGCTTTCGCAATTTCAATTAATTGTTGCTTTCCTATTCCCAACGAAGACACTAATCTATGAATGTCAACATCTAATCCTACTTTGTCTAAGAATTTCTTAGCAAGTTCCTTCGTTTTATCCCAATTAACTAACCCGCCTCGTTTTCCCACTTCATGCCCTACAAAAACGTTTTCATAAACTGTTAAGTTTGGAAACAATGCAAGTTCTTGGTTGATGATAATTATTCCTTCTGATACAGAATCTTTTATTCCGTGGAAATGTCTTATTTTTCCATCAAAAATAATGTCACCATCATAATGTCCATGTGAATAAATACCACTAAGCACCTTCATCAAAGTAGATTTTCCTGCTCCATTTTCTCCAACAATAAAGTGGATTTCGCCCTTTTTGACAAATATATTTACTTCATCAAGAGCTTTAACCCCTGGAAAAGATTTTGTTATTGAATTCATTACCAATATATTTTCTTGGTCCAAAATATCACCTCGAATCCCGATATATAGTTATTTATATCATTATAACACTACATATTATAGTCGTGTTATATCAGTTTTTTCTATTACTTAGTTTAACATTTCAATTATGTTTTGTAAAGGGCTTTCACAACAACAATTGTGTTTTATTGTTAGTTTTCAACTAATTATGATTTGGTTTGTAAAAAAGATTTTTTATAGATGGATATATTTCAATAAAATTATTAAATTTTATGTTATATCTATTTGATTGTTCTTCCACCGGCTCAAACTCAGTATCCAATTGAATGATTTTATTACATGCTTCCTTTACGCTTGGAAATTCTTTACAACCAACCATTGCAAGTATTGCTGCTCCCAATGCTGGTCCTTCTTCTGTTGTAATTTTTACAACTTTCACATCAAATACATCTGCTATCATTTGAGCCCACACATTACTTTTGGCTCCTCCACCTGTGATTCTTACCTTATGAATATCTACACCTAAGTTTTTAATAAGATCAAAAGATTGTTTTAAAGCAAATGTAACACCTTCAACTACGGCTCTATCAATATCAGATTTTTTGTGATGAATACCCAGACCAAATAGAACACCTTTAGCATATGGATCATTAATTGGAGATCTTTCTCCCGTTAAATATGGTAAAAAGAATAGAGAATCATCGATTTTTGTTTCGGTTACTCTTTGGTAATATGAACTATAATTATTATCACTAAATATGGTTTCATTCCACCATTTTATCGCACCTGCAGCATTTAGCATAACAGCCATAACATGATACTTACCATTCGCATGAGCATAAGACTGAAGATAATTTTTTTTGTCTATATTAAACGTATCGCTAGAAACAAATATTACACCACTCGTACCTAGACTAATGCTGCATTCTCCAGCTTCAACAATACCCACTCCAACAGCACCTACTGCTTGGTCTCCACCACCTGCTATTATTTTTACGTCATTATGAATATTTAATAGTGTTTTGTGTTCTTTTGTTAATAACCCAATCTCTTGATAACTTTCGTATACTTTTGGTAGCATACTTAGGTTTATGCCTAATATATCAATCATCGGTTTACTATATTTTTTGTTTTTACAATCAAAATATAAAGTGCCTGAAGAGTCGGATACATCACTAACAAATGACCCTGATAATTTGTATACTAAGTAATCCTTTGGCAACATGATTTTGTGTATCTTTTCAAACACTTCAGGCTCGTTATTTTTAACCCATAGTATTTTAGGTGCAGTTAATCCCGTTAAAGCGATATTGCCAGTATAATCTAGTAATTTCTCAATTCCTATTACATTATTTAAATAATCTACTTCGCTTGTAGTTCTTTGATCATTCCATAAGATGGCGTTTCTAAGTATTTGATCATGTTCATCTAGTAAAACTAATCCATGCATTTGTCCAGAAAAACTGATACCTAAAATTAGATTCTCATAACCAACCACTAATTCTTTCAATGCGGATATGGTTTCAACATACCAATCATTTGGATTTTGCTCGCTCCATGAAGGCTGCGGAATAATTAAATCATAATTTTTAGATACAGTTTTTATTACTGTTCCATCCGTTGAAACTAATATTACTTTTACTCCAGAGGTTCCTAAATCTATACCTATATACATATGATTTCCTACCCTATAATATATTGATTTAATATTGCTTCTAAATATTCTTGTTTTCCTGATTCGTTTTTATCAAATTCTTTTTTATTTAATAAATATTCTTCTAATTCTTTGAATCCGACTTCATTTGCTAAAATCTTCTTGCCAATTCCAGCATTATAAGAACGATATCTTTCTTTTAGATTATTTTCAAAAACTCCATCTTCTAATAATTGAACAGCTTTTCTTAATCCAGCAGCATAAGTATCCATTCCTGCAATGTGTGCAATTAACAAATCTTCTTTCGTGAAAGAACTTCTTCTTACTTTCGCATCGAAATTCAATCCGCCAGTCTTTAAACCGCCGCCTCTAAGTATTTCATACATTGTTAGAGTCGTATCATATATATTTGTTGGGAATTGGTCTGTGTCCCATCCAAGTAATAAATCTCCTTGGTTGGCGTCAACACTTCCTAACATATTATTATCAACAGCTAAACGCAATTCATGATTCATAGTATGCATTGCTAATGTTGCATGATTTGTTTCAATGTTAAGTTTGAAATCTTTATCTAACCCATATTTTCTCAAGAATGATATCACTGTTGCACTATCATAATCATATTGATGTTTTGTTGGTTCCTTTGGTTTTGGCTCAATATAAAACTGACCATTAAATCCTATTTCTTTTGCATAAGAAACAGCCATTTTTAAGAATCTAGCAAAATTATCTTGTTCTAATTTCATATCCGTGTTTAGAAGTGTATCATAGCCTTCTCTACCGCCCCAAAAAGTATATCCAGCACCATCTAATCTTTTTGCAATTTCAAGTGCTTTTTTGGTTTGTGCGGCCGCGAATGCAAACACATCAGCGTTAGGACTTGTTGAAGCTCCATTTACATATCTCTTGTTACTAAATAGATTTGCAGTTCCCCAAAGTAATTTTATGCCAGTGCGTTTCATTTCAGATTCGATTATGGGAACTATTTCATCAAGATTTCTATAACTCTCTTCTATAGTTTCTCCTTCAGGAGCAATATCGCGATCATGGAAGCAAAAATATTCAAATCCTAGTTTCTCCATAAATTCAAATGCCACTTTTACTCTGACTTTTGCCTGTTCCATATCATTTTTAGCATCATCATCCCAAGGACGCTCCATTGTTGCTAAACCAAACGGATCTTGACCAGAGCCAGTCATAGTATGCCAATAAGCCATTGAGAATTTTAGATGATCCTTCATTTTCTTTCCAGATATCACTTCTTCTGGGTTATAGTATTTAAATGCGAATGGATTTGTGCTCTTTGATCCTTCGTATTTAACTTTGTTGATATCATTATAATATTTCATATTTACTCTCCTTATATTTTCTTTTGATTAGTCGTTTGCTAATCAAAGTATTTTATTATATAATTTAATTGAAAGATGCGGGGGTGGCCTGATGAAAACAGGAAATTCTAAATTAATTAAAAAAACTAACATCAATCTTGTAATTGAAAAATTGGTTGAGTTAAAAGAAACTTCAAGAATTGAATTATCAAGAGTTACTACACTTAACAAAGCAACAATATCTTCTATTATTCAAGAGTTAGTAGACAAAAATATTGTAGTTGAACTTGATAAAAAATTAAAAACCAGTGGTAGAAGTGCAAATGCAATTGCTCTAAATAAAAATGCTGGAAGAATTTTAAGTTTAGATCTTCAAACTCAATTACTATATGGTGTAATAACAAATCTATATGGTGAAATTTTATTTGAAATCAATAAACGAATCGATAATCCAGAATTTAGTTCCTATCTGTCAATATTATTAGAAACTATTGATGAACTAATTACGAACACCTACGATTCCACATATGGTGTAATTGGTATCGGGATCGGAGTTTATGGTATTTTGTCTAAAAGTAAAAAAATCGTTTATGCTCCATTCTCATCATGGAAAGATATTGAATTGAAAAAAATCGTGGAAGACTACACAAGCATAAAAACATATGTTGAAAATGAAGCGAACATTTCTGCTCTTGGTGAAATTATCGTTTATGCAAATCAACAAAATTTAACATCTATCAATATAGGTATCGGTGTCGGAATGGGTATCATAATTGAAAACAAACTGTATACCGGTAATAATGGATATGCCGGTGAAATTGGCCACACAATATTAGTGCCTAATGGTAAAAAATGTGTTTGTGGTAATTACGGCTGTCTAGAAAAATATATTTCCGATACAGCGATTATAGAACAATACTATGAACTCACAGAAAAGCAAATTTCCATTGATGAATTTATTGTTAGATTAAAATCAAAAGATGAATTTGCTTCAAAAATTTATAAGGGATTTATTGATAATTTAAGTATAACTATAAATAATATATCTCAAGTTATTAATCCTCAAACCATTGTTATCAACAGTAAAATTATAGAAAATATCCCCGAAAGCATTTCTCAAATAAAAAATAAATTACGCTCTCAGATAATGTCTTTAGAAGTGTTAGCTACATCTACATTTAAGGCTAAAACTAACGTCTTAGGATTAACTCATGTGCTAATCAAAGAATTTCTTGAAATTGATAATTATAAAGTAACCTCACAAAGTGAAAACGCTCACTAACATAGTTTATCACTTAAATTATGTTTTGTAAAGTATATTTTGAATTAATCTTTCATAGCGTATATTAGAAATGTTTAAAAAGTGTTTTTATGTAATTGTTTTCTTGAAAAATAAAAAAAACTCGAAAAATAAATTTCGAGTTTTCTTTTGTAATTAGTTCTTTCTTTGTACTTTTAATAGTTTAAAATAGAACGCCATAATAGGACTGAGCGTAAACGCTAAGACAAAACTACCTATATCTACGG
>CAZUQS010000105.1:0-5400 GCA_964622615.1 uncultured Candidatus Izemoplasmatales bacterium
GAAATGAAGACTGGTGAAGGTAAAACGTTAACTGCAGTTATGCCAGCATATTTGAATGCTTTATCTGGAAATGGTGTTCATATCGTTACCGTGAATGAGTATTTGGCAAGACGTGAAGCGGAAGGTGAAATTGGAGATTTATTCCGATTCCTAGGACTAAGCGTTGCACTAAATATAAGAGAATTAAGCCCAGAAGAAAAACGTGATGCATATAATTGTGATGTTTTGTACTCTACGAACAATGAGTTAGGGTTCGATTATTTGCGTGATCATATGGTCGTTTATAAAGAAGCAATTGTGCAACGAAAATTGAATTTTGCTATTATTGATGAAGTTGACTCGATTTTAATTGATGAAGCTAGAACTCCTTTGATTATTTCCGGCGGAGCAAAAAATACAGCTGATTTATACAAACAAGGAAACTATTTTGTGATCCGTTTGAAAGAAGATGAGGATTACACAATTGATATCAAAGATAAAATTGTATCTTTAACAGAAGACGGAATTAAAAAAGGTGAAGCCTATTTTAATTTGGAAAATCTTTATGATGTTTCAAATGTGATTTTGCTACATCATATCAATAACGCTTTAAAAGCAAACTTAATTATGACGAAAGACATCGACTATGTTGTTCAAGAAGGAAAAGTTATCATCGTTGATTCCTTTACCGGACGTTTGATGCATGGCCGTCAATTCTCTGAAGGATTACATCAAGCATTAGAAGCGAAAGAAGCAGTTGAAATTAAAAAAGAAACCGCAACTTTAGCGACCATAACATTCCAAAATTTCTTTAGAATGTATAGTAAATTATCTGGTATGACTGGTACTGCAAAAACGGAAGAAGAAGAATTCAGAAACATCTACAATATGTATGTTGTAGAAGTTCCTACTAATATGCCAGTTATTCGACAAGATGATAATGATTTAATTTTTTCTAGTATGCAAGCAAAATACCAAGCATTAGCAGCGGAAATTGATAAACGTTACCAATTAGGTCAACCTCAATTGATTGGTACGATTTCTATTGAAAGTTCAGAATTACTTTCCAAACTGCTAAAAAAGCGAGGAATAAAACATAATGTCTTAAATGCAAAACAACATGAAAGAGAAGCAGATATTGTAGAAAATGCTGGCCAAAAATATGCGGTAACTATCGCTACGAACATGGCAGGTAGAGGTACGGATATCAAGCTTGGAGAAGGTGTTGTTGGTTTAGGCGGGTTAGCAGTAATAGGTACGGAAAGACATGAATCACGAAGGATTGATAACCAGTTGCGTGGACGTTCTGGTCGTCAAGGTGACCCAGGATATTCTAGATTTTTTCTATCTGCTGACGATGATCTTTTAAGACGATTTGGTGGAGATCGTTTCAAACGAATGTTGGAAATGATTACCGTTCAAAAAGGCAGTGACAATGAAACACCTTTGGATTATAAAATGTTTTCAAAAATGGTATTACGTGCACAAAAACAAATTGAAGGCAATAACTTCGATCGTCGTAAAACCGTTTTACAATATGACGAAGTGAATCGAAAACAAAGAGAAATCATTTACAAACAACGAACAGATATTCTGTTTTTAGATACTGTAGAGGATTATGCGAACAGCATGATAACCGAAGCATTAACAAGAGTAATCAGTACGCATCCTGATAATCCAGAAGGGTTGTATAAATCACTAAATGCTTTTTTCCCAAAAGATGCAGTTGATAAAAAAATCATTGTTACGGAAATAGATCCTACAGATTATATTCTGAAAGCATTTGCAAGTAATATCATGGTTAAAAAATCACTTGCTGGAGAGAAAGTTTATAATGATTTTCTGAAAGCAATCACGTTACGAGTTGTAGATACTTTCTGGGTAAGGCATATCGATTCTATGAGCGAGTTAAGACAAGCAGTTGCACTTCAAAGTTATGGACAAAACAATCCATATAGAGAATATCAAGAAATTGGTTTCAGCATGTTTCAAACCATGATTGAAAACATTCAGAATGATGTTTCTAAATTTGTATTAAAAGCTCAAGTAAGACAAAATACAGAACGCGTTCAAGTTGCAAAACCAACAAGTACGTTCTCTGGTAAAGAAGATACAGAAGTAAAGAAAAAACCAAGAACCGTACAAAAGAAAGTTGGACGTAACGATCCGTGTCCTTGTGGATCTGGTAAAAAATACAAACACTGTCACGGACAAAACGATACATAGGAGAATCTATGACATATTTAGAGTTGCAATCCATTCTTAGTGATTTGCTAAAAGAATTGGATACACTAAAATCAACCATAAATATCGATAAGCATATCGATGCGGCTAAACTTCTGGAAGCGAAAACAATCGTTCCAGATTTTTGGAATGATACCAATGCAGCTCAATCTATTATTTCAGTCATGAACGAAGAACATACGATTATTAATCAATACAAACACATTTTAGAGATATATGAAACTTTAGAATTAATATTAGAATTAGCCACAGAAGAAGAAAATTTTGACTTTACCGAAGCAAATAAATTGATTGGAGATTTTTCTGCTGAAGTAGAAGCATTAACAATCAAAATTTTGCTAAATAAACCATATGACAGATTAAGTGCTTTTATCGAATTTCATCCTGGCGCTGGAGGTACCGAGTCACAAGACTGGGCACAGATGTTATATAGAATGTTTTGCAGATTTGCAGATCGAAAGAATTATAAAGTCAAAATAATTGATTATCAAGATGGTGATGAAGCGGGACTTAAATCGGCTACTATATTAGTAGAAGGATTAAATGCTTATGGGTATTTAAAAGCAGAGTCTGGAGTTCATCGATTAGTACGCATCAGTCCATTTGATTCTTCTAGTCGAAGACACACATCATTTGCGTCTGTAAAAGTATATCCTGAAACAGATGATTCTATTACCATTGATATTGACGAGGATGAATTAAGAATTGATACCTATCGTTCAAGTGGTAAAGGCGGGCAAGGTGTAAATACTACCGATTCCGCAGTAAGAATAACCCATTTACCAACAAGGACCGTAGTTACATGTCAAAATGAAAGAAGTCAAATTCAAAACCGCGAAACAGCTATGAAAGTTCTTCGAAGCAAATTGTATACCTTGGAGTTAGAAAAGAAACAAGCAGCTATCGAAGCATTTAATGATACCAAGATGAACGCATTTGGTTCCCAAATCCGTTCCTATGTATTCCATCCATATACCATGGTGAAAGATCACCGTACGTTAGAAGAAACAGGAAATGGTGACCGCGTAATGGACGGAGATTTGGATCGATTTATTTTAGCGTACTTAAAACAATTTAATTCATAATTTGAATATCCAATTATTAGTGTAATCTGTTTCTATTAGTAATTGGATTTTTTCTTAAAAGAGGTGATTATTGATGGTTCAAGTCATTCAAGTAAAACCGGTTAAAAAGAATTTTCTTGTTGTACTTAAGAAAGACAAAGAAGAAGAATATATAGTTTCTGAAGAATTGCTGGTAGAGTTTCGTTTGTTAAAAGGAAAAGAACTCACTAATTCCGATTACAAGAAATTCAAGGAGGCCTACAAAAGCGATGAATTGTATCAAAAAATTCTTCATTATGCTCTGTATAAACAACGATGCACTCAAGATATAGCATCCTATTTAGCAAAAAAAAGCATCTTTGGAAATGACCAAGAATACTATCTCGAAAAACTTCGAAGATCAAGAATTTTAGATGATGAGTCTTACGTGAAAAATTTTATTCATGAGGCATTTGAGTATAAAAGACTTGGAATCAAGAAAATTCAGTATGATTTAAAATCAAAAAAACTGGATGAAGCATTATATCAACCAATCATCAATGAGATTTCAACGAAACAGATTCAGGAGAATATTGAATATTTATTTCAAAAAAAGCTCCATCAATCCAAGAATAAATCATTGAACAGAACTATCCAAGATATCAAACAGTTTATCATCCGTAAAGGATATAATTATGAAATGGTAAATTTAGTAATTAATCAGAACAAAGAAGAAATTGCATCTTCTATATCAGAGGATGATGCTTTAAATAAAGACTATATTGCTGCTAAAAAGAAATATAGCAAAGACAAATCAAAAGAATACCAAAATATATTGTCCAACTTATTGAGAAAAGGTTACAATTATAATGAAATAAAAGTGAGAATGGGGGTAAAAGATGAATAATATATCAGAATTAGATTTATATCTATTTAATGAAGGAAAATTAAAAGAAGCATACAATCTTTTTGGTTCTCATTTGGTGAAAGACAAAAAAGGAGTCATTCTAGGAACTAATTTCCGTGTATATGCCCCTCACGCTAAAATTGTCTCTGTTGTTGGAGACTTCAATTATTGGGATTCCAAAACACACGTTATGGAAAAAGAAGATAATTTTGGAGTGTTTCAACTTTTCGTACCGAACTTATCGGAATGGGCAAGGTATAAATACTGTATTGTATCGTCATATGGACAAACTATTTTTAAAGCTGACCCATATGCTTTCTTTTCTGATAATCGCCCCGAAACATCATCAAAAGTCTACGATATTGATGAGTACGAATGGCATGACAAATCGTACTTAGATTCTAGAAAATCTAAAAATCAATTTGAAGAAAAATTATCTATATACGAAGTGCACCTTGGCTCGTGGATGACAAAACCAAGTGGTGGATTTCATAAATACAATGAATTAGTGAATTATTTAATACCATATGTTAAAGAACACGGTTTCTCTCATATAGAATTAATGCCTTTAGCAGAACATCCACTAGATGAATCCTGGGGTTATCAAGGAACAGGATATTATTCTGCAACAGCTAGGTATGGTGTACCTAAGGATTTGATGTACTTCATTGATAAATGTCATGAAGAAAATATTGGAGTAATTCTAGATTGGGTACCAGGTCATATATGTAAAGATGCACATGGCTTATATATGTTTGATGGAGAACCTTTATATGAGTATGAGGATAAAAAAATCCGGGAAAACGAAATTTGGGGAACGGCAAACTTAGACTTAGGTAGAGGAACAACAAAATCATTCCTTATATCAAACGCATTCTTCTGGATGGAATACTACCATATTGATGGATTTCGAATCGACGCCGTTTCGAATATCATATATTATTTAGGGAATATGCACGTAGGAACAAATTTTGGAGCAATTGAATTTTTGAAAAATCTTTCCTATGCAATCAAAGAAAGAGATCATTCCGTATTGATGTTCGCTGAAGATTCTACCGCATTTCCTAATTTAACAACCGGAGTGTTAGATGGTGGAATAGGATTTGATTTTAAATGGAATATGGGATGGATGAATGATACTTTAAAATATTTTGAAAAAGATCCGATACACCGAAAATTTCACCATGACCTAATTACGTTTGGGTTGGTGTATACTTATTCAGAACG
>CAZUQS010000106.1:0-5391 GCA_964622615.1 uncultured Candidatus Izemoplasmatales bacterium
AAATTACATTTAAAATCAACTTAATAAATGTTATAATATCCTCATATGCAAGCCGATTTTTATTATATAAATAGCTATAAGTCATATTAAGAAATGAATAATAATACAAACATGAATTGGGGAGAGAAAATATGTCAAATCAAAAAGAACGAGAAAGAGCAGAATTACATAAGACAATATGGCAGATTGCTAATGATTTAAGGGGTTCAGTTGACGGATGGGATTTTAAACAATATGTTTTAGGAATGCTGTTTTACAGATTTATTTCAGAGAACTTAGTCACATATATTAATTGTAATCAACTCGCTTCAGGTGAAAAGAATTTCAATTATGAAGATCTTTCAGATGAAATAGCCGACAAAGCAAGAAAGCAAATTGTTGACGAAAAAGGTTTTTTTATTTTACCGGGTGATCTTTTCTCTAATATTGTAAAAAAATCAAAAATGGATGAAGACTTGAATGTAACACTAGAAAATGTGTTTAAAAATATAGAAAAGTCTGCAAGGGGAACTGAATCTGAAAACAATCTAAAGGGATTATTTGATGATTTAGATGTTAATTCAAATAAACTTGGTAGGACAGTAATAGAGAAGAATGATAAATTAAGAAAATTATTAGCAGCTATAAAAGAACTAAAGCTTGGTGATTATAAAGATAATACGATTGATGCATTCGGCGATGCATACGAGTTTTTGATGACAATGTATGCTGCAAATGCAGGGAAATCAGGCGGTGAATTTTTCACGCCACAAGAAGTCAGTGAACTACTAACAAGATTAGCTTTAATTGATTTTGGAAACGAAACAGTTGATGCGAATGGAAATAAAGATGTGCCGGATAAATTACGTGTAGAGAAAGTTTATGACCCTGCCTGTGGGTCTGGATCTTTATTATTGAAGTTTGCAAAAATTTTAGGAAAAGATAATGTAAAACTTGGGTTTTTTGGACAAGAACTAAACTTGACAACTTTTAACTTGGCACGGATAAACATGTTTTTACATGATATTAACTTTGAGAAATTTGATATTGCATACGGTGATACATTGAGACATCCCTATCATTGGGATGATAAACCTTTCGAAGCAATAGTGTCGAATCCACCATATTCTACAAACTGGGACGGCAATGAAAATCCTTTGTATATTAATGATGAAAGATTTTCTCCTGCAGGGGTCTTAGCTCCAAAATCAAAAGCCGATTATGCTTTTGTGATGCATATTTTAAGTTGGTTGTCAACAAATGGAACTGCTGCAATTGTTGAATATCCTGGAATACTTTCAAGAATTGGTGCAGAGCAAAAAATAAGAAAGTATTTAGTAGACAATAACTTTATAGATTCAATAATTCAACTGCCTTCTGATCTGTTTTTTGGTAATACTATAGCAACTGCAATTCTAGTAATAAGAAAAAATAAAGTTGACAATAATGTTCATTTTATTGATGCAAGTCATGAGTTTACTAGAATTGATACTAAAAACAAACTTACACTTGCAAATATTGAAAAAATTCTTGGAAGTGTTAGACTAAAAAAAGAGATTAGTGAGTTCTCCAGACTAGTTGAATACCCCGAAATTGTAAAATGTAATTATGATTTATCAGTAGGCACTTATGTTAAGAATGAAACAATTCCTGACGAGATTGACATAAGATCATTGAATGAGAGAATCAAAAATATTGTTGGTAACATTGATGTATTAAGAGAGACTGTTGATGAAATTGTTCAAGATTTGGACGGGAAAATCAATGATTAATAATAGCATTAAATACATGCCTTTACACGATGTTATATCTTATGAACAGCCAACAAAATATATTGTACAATCACAAGCGTATAGAGATGATTATCAATTGCCAGTTTTGACTGCTGGAAAATCTTTTATTTTAGGTTATACAAATGAAACAAAAGGCGTCTGTATGGCCAGCAAGGAAAATCCCGTTATCATTTTTGATGATTTTACTACTTCTTTGCATTGGGTTGATTTTTCATTTAAGATTAAATCATCAGCAATGAAGATTCTTCACCCCGTAGATAACACTGTAAACTTTAAATATCTCTATTATCAACTGAAGAATTTGAATTATACTGTATCACCAGGAACTCATAGCAGACATTGGATATCAAAATACTCAAAACAAACAATAGCTATCATTCCGATTGATGAACAAAATGAAATAGTTCGTATCTTAGATAATTTTCGAGAGTTAGAATCAGAATTAAAATTAGAGTTGATTGATAGAAAAATACAATATAATTTTTACAGGAAATACCTTCTAGATTTAGTAGATGACAATGATTCCATAACAAAATATTTGAGCGAAATTTCAATATATGAAAATGGTAAAGGGCATGAAAAATTTATTGAAACAAATGGACAATATACGCTGATAAATTCAAAATTTATTTCTAGTGAAGGCGAAGTGTATAAGAAAACAGCACAACAATTTTCTCCGATTTATAATAATGAGATTGCATTGGTTCTTAGTGATTTGCCAAATGGAAAAGCCTTAGCTAAGTGTTTTTTTGTTCAAGACGATAATAAATACTCAGTAAATCAAAGAATTTGTAGAATTTCAGTAACTTCTGAGGAAGTTATACCAAAGTACTTATTTTACTATCTTGATAGAAATTCTCAATTATTACAATACAATAATGGATCTGACCAGACAAATTTGCGGAAAGAATCTGTATTAGAAGTACTAGTTAAAATCCCAAGTATTAAAAAGCAAAGACAGATAATTGAAACTCTAGATGTTTTTGATAGCTTAGTGAAATCTACCTTTTTAGGATTACCCGCTGAAATAGAAGCTAGAAGAAAACAATATGAGTATTATAGAAATAAACTATTAACTTTCTAAGGGGGATCAACTATGGAAGAGTATAAAGTAATTATTCAACAGAATGAATCAACGGTTGTTGCTGAATACAAGTCTGATTTACAAAGACAAAAAGAATATCAAAGTGAATCCGACCTAGAAAATGAGTTGATAAAACAACTTAGGAGTCAAGGGTATACTTTTGTTGATATTCACAATAATCTAGATTTAATTTTAAATCTTAAACAACAGCTTGAAAGACTAAATAATTATTCATTCTCTGATAACGAGTGGAATGAAATTTTTAATAAGTACATCGACAATCCTAATGAAGAAATCGTAGAAAAAACCCGAAAAATACATGAGGACTTTATCTACAATCTCACTAAGGATGACGGGTCAACTATTAATATTAGGTTACTTGATAAAAAACAGATTCATAATAACCAACTCCAGGTTATTCATCAATATGAAGTTGAAGGCAAACGTAAAAACATTTATGATGTAACAATTTTAGTTAATGGACTACCTCTAGTTCATATTGAACTAAAGAGACGTGGAGTTTCGATTCGAGAAGCATTCAATCAGATTAGAAGATATGAAACTGATAGTTTCTGGGCAGATAATGGGTTATACCAATTTGCACAGATTTTTGTCATTTCAAATGGAACTGAGACTAAGTACTATTCGAATACTACAAGAGAATTGGCTTCTAAAGAAACACAAAACACGAGTAGT
Source organism: uncultured Candidatus Izemoplasmatales bacterium (assembly GCA_964622615.1). Taxonomy (GTDB): domain Bacteria; phylum Bacillota_I; class Bacilli_A; order Izemoplasmatales; family Hujiaoplasmataceae; genus 4572-104. The sequence goes on from CAZUQS010000106.1 coordinate 3,553, forward strand.
ACCAAAAAGAAAACTAGCCATTCATTTGAATTTACAAGTTACTGGGCAGATGCCAAGAATAAGAACATACTTGATTTGTATGATTTTTCAGCAACATTCCTATCAAAACATACTATTCTTAATGTGTTAACGAAGTACTGTATATTCACAGTTGATAATCTTTTATTAGTAATGAGACCTTATCAGATAGCTGCGACTGAAAAAATAGTAAATCAAATTGATATCTCACATAATTCAAAGAAATATGGATCAATAGAAGCGGGTGGATATATTTGGCATACGACTGGTTCAGGAAAGACACTTACTTCATTTAAATCTGCTCGTATTGCAACTAATCTCGATTATATCAAGAAAGTATTATTTATTGTTGATAGAAAAGACTTAGACTATCAAACAATGAAGGAATACGATAAATTTGAGCAAGGTGCAGCTAATTCAAATTCAAGCACTTCGGTACTCAAAAAACAGCTTGAAGATCCTAATGCTCGAATTATAATAACAACAATTCAGAAATTAGCTATTTTCATTAAGAAGAACGATAAGCATGCTATTTATCAAGATGAAATTGTCATGATATTTGATGAATGTCATAGATCACAATTTGGAGATATGCATAGAGATATTGTAAAAGCATTTAAAAAGTATTATATTTTCGGTTTTACTGGAACACCAATATTTGCTATTAATGCTTCAACAAGCAGTAAATTTCCCACATTAAAGACTACTGAGCAAACTTTTGGTAGAGAATTACATACTTATACAATTGTTAATGCAATTCATGATGGGAACGTACTTCCATTCAGAATTGATTATTTAAACACTGCTAAAGCAAATGAAGATTTAGATGATAGCGAAGAAGTCTACGATATTAAACGTGAAGAAGCTCTTTTAGATGATAGACGTATTGCTGAAAATGTTAAATATACATTAGAGCATTTTGCTCAAAAAACGAAAAGAAATGAGAAAGCTTATAGCTTTAGTAAACTACTTAATGTAGAAGAGGTAGCTAAAAGTAAATATCAATCAAGACTAACTAAAAATGTTGAAGATCGTCAGTCCATTAAGACTACTGGTTTTAATGCAATTTTTGCGGTTGCAAGTATCAAAGCCGCAAAAAAATATTACACTGAAATTAACAGACAACAAAAATCAATAGTTCCAGTAAGTAGATTAAAAGTTGCAACAATCTTTAGTTGGAGTCCAAATGAATCATTAGATGGTATCTTTGATGAGAATAATGAGAGCACAGAAAAATTAGATAAGAGCTCTAGAGACTTCCTAGAAGAAGCAATCAAAGACTATAATGTAATGTTTGGAACAAGTTACAATACCTCAAGTGATAAATTCCAAAATTACTATAAGGATCTAAGTTTGAGAGTCAAAAACAAAGAGGTTGATTTGTTAATCGTTGTAAATATGTTCTTAACCGGATTTGATGCAACAACACTAAATACTATTTGGGTAGATAAAAAAGTGAGAATGCACGGATTAATCCAAGCGTTCTCTAGAACAAATAGAATATTGAATTCAATAAAAACATTTGGTAATGTTATTTGTTTTAGAAATTTAGAAACCCAAGTTAATAAAGCTATCAGTATTTTTGGAGACAAAGATGCTGGTGGAATTGTACTGTTAAAATCGTTCAAGTAATACTATGAAGGATATCTTGGATTTAAGGGATATAAAAATCTAGTGGCTGACTTGTTAAGCGAGTTTCCTATCGGAATTGAAATTATTGGAGAAAAAGCAGAAAAAGCGTTTATTTCACTTTTTAATCAATTATTAAAAACTAAAAATATACTATCTAGTTTTGATGACTTCGAAGGTATGCAAATCCTA
>CAZUQS010000107.1:0-5362 GCA_964622615.1 uncultured Candidatus Izemoplasmatales bacterium
AACAAGTGTTAACAATTGCGATACTGACAAATGGTCGCTATATGGATCAAACCCCAATAACTAAAAATCCAAATAAAACACCAATAAGTGATGCTGAATGGATAAAAGATGTACCAAATGTTTTATTCTTATTAGACATAAATTCATAAACAAAGGAAGTAGCACCTGGCAATTCACCTCCTAAAGAAATTCCTTGTAGAACTCTAGCTACTAAAAACAAAATAGGAGCTATTATGCCTATATTATTATAACTAGGAATAAGCCCCATAAAGAATGTAGCTGCGGAAATAATTAAAATAGTAGCTTTAAAAGCATTTTTTCTTCCTTTTGTATCACCGTAATGCCCAAAAATAACACCTCCCAGTGGTCTAACTATATATCCAACAGCAAAAATACTAAATAAATATATATATTTAGTATAAATATCACCTGAAAAAAAATGAGAGGAAATAACATTTGCAAAAAGGGCGAATAAAATAAAATCATAAAATTCAATGAACTGTCCACTTGCTGATAAAATTAAAATTTTAATTTGTGTTCTTGTCATAATTAGCCTTATCATTATTTTCATGTAATAATCTGTTTAAAAATCATATTGAACATGTACCACAGTAGCAAAAATTTGGTCTTTCTTTCCCAGTTCCCGTATAAGGTCTGCACCAAACTCTTTATTTAATGGTTTGATGTAATTTATATCAATATCCTGAAGTAATTTTCTCAAGAATAAATTTTTATTATGTTCTAACATTACTATAACAAAGCTACCATGTTGAAATCTTTTATTAGGATCACATATAATAGTGGAGCCCAATGGAAACACTGGTTCCATTGAAGAATCTTTTACCTTTAATGCAAATGCTTCACTAGAAACTGGACAGGATATAACAATTTCCTCTTTTTCTTTTGATTTCTGTAGAATATAATTATTATTTAATGTCCATGAGTATAATGGTACACTACGAGTATTGCCTATAATTGTGTTGATCCAACCATCAATATTAGCCCATTCTATTTCTTTATTGCCTATAAGTTCTTCTTCTGGAATTTTGAAGTATGCTGCCAATTTTTTTATTATTCTAGGTTTGGGTTTTTGGGTTTGTCCTTTTGAAATTCTAAAAATAGTTGGCTGAGAAACATTCAATTTCTTGGCAATCAAAGTTATAGAACTACCGTTAACAGCTATAAGTCTCTCTAGATTTTCTGCTAATTTTTCTATTGATCTAATAATCATCTTTATCTGTATCTTTATGTTTAAATAAGGATTATTTATCGAATGAATCAATCCCATAGGGTAAATATGTCTTTTTTATCTAAATATTGCTAATAAATTTTTAATAAAAAGTATTATTTAGAACCTTTCTGTTGAATTTATTCACTAATGCGCATTTTTACCTAAGAAATATGTTGTTTTCTGTTATTTATTGAATAATCTATTCATTTACCGCTTGAGTTCTTAATTTTTCTGTGTATTGTTGTCAGCGTTTACTAAAAATCAAACATGTAAATCGGAGCCATTTAAAATGATAGACAGTATAATTGAAGAAATCCGAAAAGAAGTCATAGATTTACCAAAAGCTGGAGTTCGGGTTCTAGATGAATTGAGATCCGTAATAGTAATCCTAATAGCTGTTAAGGGATATTCAAAAGCCAAAATAATAGACTATCTAAAACAAAAAGGGATAAATATCACTAGAGGAAAATATGACTATTATTTTAAAAGAAACCCCATAACACAATCTGAAAGAGACAAAGTAAATAACAATATTAGTAGTTCTGGAGTATGAGTTATGGCACATGAAGAAAATCATATTAAAAAGTCTGTTTATGATCATTTATTATATAATATTCTTCAATTTATTGCACCTCTTTTCATCGTATTATTTTTTTTGATATACCAATGACTTTAAAATTATAGACATTCTAGAAAGTGAGATTTCAGCATGATAAGAAAAGAAAATTATTTAAATGTATTAAAGGAGTCCGAATTAGAAAAACTTGCATTTGATGCAGGAAACCTGGTTATGAATGCTATCAACGATGATGACATTACTGAAATCATGTTAAACCCAAGCGGAGTTCTTTGGGTTGAACATAGGATTCAGGGAATGTATGAAATTGGAATAATGAGTAAGGGAATGGCAACAGGATTTATTTATAATACAGCAGGACTAAATAATAAATCAATTAATAAAAGTCTTCCATTTATAGAAACTGAACTACCATTTGATAGAGCACGTTTTGAAGCAACAATTCCTCCTATAACAGAGAGTCCCTCTTTTACTATTAGAAAAAGAGCGAAACAAATTTATACAATGTCTGACTACTTAAAGTCTGAAATTATTAATCAAAATCAGGCTAGGGCAATCGAAAATGCGATTATAGGTAAAAAATCAATTCTAATTTGTGGAGCTCCTGGAACAGGAAAAACAACATTCGCAAATGCCTGTATAGATACACTAACAGCCAAGTGCAGTAAAACAGAAAGAATTTTAACACTTGAAGATGTACCTGAATTACAATGTAATGCTGGGAATTTATTATCTATGTACACAAACAAACAATCTAACATAGACCTCAATACATTATTGCAAATAACTCTGCGTTCAAGACCTGACAGGATTCTCGTTGGAGAAGTAAGAGATAAAGCAATGCTAGAATTACTAAAATCATGGAACGTTGGATGCTCAGGTATTGCAACAGTTCATTCAAATACAGCAACTGCTACTTCTGCATTACAAAGATGCATTGATCTAGCGATGGAAGCAACTCAAACACCACCAATATCATTAATATGTGAAACGGTCAATATGATTGTAACTATCGAGCGTAGTAAGAAAAATTCTAGTGGAAGAGTAATAAACAATGTTGCACTAGTTAAAGGTGTTGATGATAATAACAAATTTAAATTTGAATATATCAATTAAACTAATAAATGGAGAGCAATGAGATGAAGAATTATTTAAAAACAAAATTCGTCGCAATTACAGGTTTCATGTTATTCGGATTAAGTACATTTGCAAGCCAAACTGATTCATTACCATGGTCGCAACCAATGAACATATTTGCTGAGTCAATGTCAGGGCCAATTGTAAGAGGCATTGCAATTGCAGCAATAGTAGTGGCCGGATGTATGATGGCTTTTGGGGAATTTGGAAGTGCAACAAGAAGAATGCTCATGATTGTTCTTGGACTTGGTGTTGCATTGGCAGCTACAGGATGGCTGTCATCACTATTTAATTTTTCAGGTGCATTAATTCACTAATTTAAAAACGGAGTCGAATTATGTCAAGGGGGACTGTTGTTGAAGTAAATAGAAGTTTGTTGAGGCCGATACTTTTCTGCGGAGCTGAAAGAAGATCTACAATCATATATGGGACATTAAGTTTAGTCATAGTAACTGCATCAAATTTTCAGGCTCCAGGAATTTATTTTGGACCAGCCTTATTTATCATATGTCATTTATTTTTTGTCTGGCTGGCAAAGAAAGATCCTCAGATGATTGCTATTTATACGAGACATATTCATTACAAACAGGCGTATTTTCCTGCAAGGGGAGGGGCTTCTATAAATCCTGATTTAATCAATATTAGGCCAACTGTAAGATCAAAAAGGAGTTAATATCAATGAAATCTGTATTTAATAAAATAGCTAGTAAAATAGATTACCTCTTTCATAAAAACAGCGAAGAGGTAATCGCAATATCAAAAAAAGCAAAACTTAAAGGATTTGCTGACTTATTAAGCTATGCAGTAATGCCTTATAACAACATTATAGTTAATAAAGATGGGGGATTAATGGCATTTTTTGTATATCAGGGAAATGATGTTGATTCAAGCACCGATGCGGAACTAGATTATTTGAGAACGATGTTTAATCAGGTATTTAGACTAACAGAAGAAAACTGGATGATAGAGTTTAACCTCATAAGAATCCCATCAACAAACTACCCAAGTAAACATAGATTTCCAGATGCTGTTTCCAGTATAATTGATGAAGAGCGCAGACAGCAGTATAAAGCAGAAAAAGTACATTACGACACCGTTAACTATCTTACAATTAGTAGAGGACCGATAAGTGAATTAAGTAAAACTGTTAAAAAATTTGCATATGAGCAGGACGAAGAAATAAAAGAAGAAACATTAGATGAGTATATAAATAAATTTGAAATAACTTTAAGCAACGTTGTCGATACACTTGGAGGATCATTTGACATACAGAGACTGGAAGGAGAACAGATTCTTAAGTTTCTTCATTATTGTATTTCTGGAAAAAGTGAAGATATAGCTATGCCGTCAATTACTCACTATATGGATGCTTATCTAGCCAGAGATGATTTTTTAGGAGGTCTTGAACCTAAGATAGATAATAAATTTATAAAAATTTTAGATTTTCAGGATTTTCCAATTTATTCATATCCAACTATTCTAAATATTTTAAACACAATTCCATTGGAATATAGATGGTCATGCAGGTTTGTACCGCTTGATATAGATTCTGCAAAGTCATATATGAATGCTCACTTAAAACACTGGAATAGCAAGGCTAAAGGATTTATGGGGTTGGTAAAAGAAGCTATAGGTGTTGAAAACACAAGATGGGATAGAGATGCTCTTAATATGGCTAATCAAACTGAAGATGCAATGGCAACAAATCAAAGTGGTCTAGTTAGATATGGTTTTCTAACAAAAGTTGTGATTCTTATGAATACCGATAAAAGACAGTTGGAAGAAGATGCTAGATATATTCGTAGGCAGTTACAGCAGTTAGGGTATTTAATCCGCTATGAAACAGTAAATGCAGTAGAGGCTTATCTTGGTTCTATTCCTGGTCATGGTTATTACAATTTACGCAGACCGCTTGTCGATTCAATTACACTGGCTAATACTGCCCCAACAAGTAGTATTTATCAAGGAGAAGAGAATGCTCCATGCCCCCATTATCCAAAAGGTTCGCCGGCATTATTTTATTCAAAGACTCAAGGGTCAACACCATATAGATTTAATCTTCATGTTGATGATGTTGGGCACACCATGATAATAGGTCCTACAGGCACTGGCAAGACAACATTAATGGGATTGATTACAGCCCAACATAGAAAATACAAAGATAGTCAAATTTTTATTTTGGATAAAGATAACTCAAATAAGCCTCTTATTCTTGCAATGAACGGGGACTATTATGATATAGGAAGTGAAAATGCACATTCAGTTAATTTTGCACCATTTCAATATATTGATAGTGAAGAAGAGTTCGAGTGGGCTTGTGGATTTGTTGAAGAACTGTGTGAACTGCAAACGATCAGATTAGATGGTGAGATTAAGGAAAAAATAAGACATACACTTGATACATTAAGGAATTCGGA
>CAZUQS010000108.1:0-5294 GCA_964622615.1 uncultured Candidatus Izemoplasmatales bacterium
GCGTTGTCTGCAGCTGCAGTAGGGCTATATACGGGCGGAACTCCAAATCTTAATGCAATCACAAATATTAAGATTTGGAGTTCCGCCCGTATATAGCCCTACTGCAGCTGCAGACAACGCATCTCCATTTGCTATATATTTTCCAAAAATAAAGAATGTTATAGTTGTAACCAACACAACGGAAACGATTAAAGCTCCAAAAGATTTCAGCACCATTTTTGATAGTTTTCTTGCTTCGAGTAGGTTAGCACCAAATAATAACAATGGTATCCCAATAGCAATTGCTGCATAAGACCCAATTTCTCCTATATCAGTATTCAAATAAAATTCAATACCTAACTCATTCAATAAAAACACAAACCCAGCTACAACTAACCCCAGGAAATATGCTACTCCTATCGTTCCGAATAGTTTTGTCGGTTTAAATTCTTTAAATCGAATAATTAAATATGGGATAACAAATATTAAAACTATTTGCAATATGTCTTTTATCATTTTTGTATTACCTTTCCATATATCCTATATGTTTTATAGATTTTTCCACCGAATTTAGAAAATGAAGTCAATGTTTTTGTATTCCCTTCCATCATTGTACCACCTTCAAAATCTGTCAATCCAATCACTTTAAATTCCTCATATAATTTTTTATACATGTACCCAATTAATCCTGTTCCTTGGTACATTGGAATAACGTACTGCATCATGCCTCTCGCTCTTGTAATCTTTCGTCTAAAATATAAGATTTTTAACGGTCTTATTCTTCCTTTAGTTCTCTTAAAAACTTGATTGTAATCAAGAAGGCAGAACGTGAACCCTACAGGCTTCAAAGTATCTCTTTCTCTGGCTATTTTTATGATTCTTTCATCTAAAAAAAACTTAAGATTTTTAGCTACATCTTTTATCAAGTCGATTGATGGAGCATCTTGATAAATATGTTCATTATCGGCTTCTAATAAAATTTGATGAATGTCTTCAATTTCTTTACTTACATTCTTAAGATTTATACTATTAACATCAATACGGTATTTTTTTTCAAAAAAGTTTCCTAGTTTATTCAGTCTTCGTTCATTTGAATCGGAAATTACTGGTTTAATGCTATAAGTATCTCGCTGCTTTACATATCCATATTCTTCCAGTAAGCATTGGTAATAGTCCTTGTTATAAGACGTAAAAATAATTGGATCACTATCAAAACCATTAACTAATATTCCTCTTCTATTATCTGGATCATAAGGAGTAAAACTGCCTTCAGAATAGTACACACTGTTTTGAAGCATGTCGGTTTCCATGTATGAAAACAACTCATTAGAGACGTTATTAGAGTTCACCGACTCAAAATATGACCAAAAACATGTAGACGTATCCGCTTTTAGATCAGACTCCATCGTATACAACAGTCTTCCTTGTATATTGCCACTAAAATCGTATGAAAGAATCGCAATATATTTTTTGTCTTGAAGAACTTCCTTTTTCAATTCTTTATATAGAATAGAAAAAAGAGGAAAAATATAATGTGAGTCATCTGCGTACAAATCTTTTACACAATATATAAACCTCTTTAATTCTTTACTATTTTCAACTTTTACTATCATGATTGCCTCCAAAATACTTGGTACAATTCTACCAAAGAAATGGATGTATTACAATGCGATTGTAATAAATAATATGCTATTTATCATATTTGTTTCGAGATATAACAAATACTGTTCCGGTAAAAATCAAAGGTACAATAACAACAGATATAACAGGCCATTTATTTCCTATTTCTTCATAAAATCTAAAAAAGATGAAGAAAAAGACAGCTGCAGCATATATTACTATACCTAATAAAAATTCTTTTTTCCTTAAAAGTATGGTTACAATAATAAGTGCTATCCCTGGTAAACTACTAATCAAAAAGCAACCAATTCTATTGAAGAATGGATCACTTCCGCCTAAACAGTCAAACGCCATTACCACAAAAAATCCACCGACTAAATACATGAATATTTTACAGACTTTTATTAATGTTTTCATTTTTACTCCCACTACTATTTTACTGCTTTTATATTTTCCAGTCAAGAAAGGCTAGCATTAGTGTTCTATCTTTAACTTATTACTCTTATTCCGTTCTTCTCGTTTCTTCATAATATCTAAATCAACAAATATCTTTTCTATTGCAAGGTTTAGGTTTTCTTCATCAGACATTAATTTTACGCTTATCTTAATTATCTTCTCTTCAAATAATACCAATCCTAAATAGAGCAAGAATACTATATTAGATGCAAAGAACCAAATTTCGAACATTGCACTACGTCGATAGAAAACTATCATAAGAATGGATCCAACCCAGATGATAATTTGCCATATTGTTATTATATTGCGCAACCTTGGATTTTCTTTTGAGACATTTCTTGAGAAAGGTACTAACGCTAGATATAGAAAAACTGCTAATAAACCACTTGTTGCAGTGTGAACAATGTGCCAAAATGGATAGACATCTTTCAATGCAGGTATAACTCCAGTAGCTATTAAAAAGAATGTCCCTAAGCCTAAAAACGTGTAACAGTATTTTGAATGATAATTTTCTAATTTAAACAAAGAAACAACAGCGACTTCAATAGCTAGACCACATACGATAGACCAAATGATAAACACAATTCTATAGGTAAAGAAATTCCCAATATTACTTAGAGTATATAGAAATGGATTTTCAAGAGTGCCAAATACAAATGTGAACAAAAGCGCAAACAATAAAAGGCTCATAACTCCAGTTCTGGTTTGCCTTTGCAAAGTCAGCCCTTTTTGAATATCATATAAATTCTTATTTTGAAGTTCTTCCTTCACTTTATTGTAATTTATATCTGTCATATTACCACCCAACTTCCTAATTCAATAATATCAAAAAAAATTAAAAAAGTCAATGTCATCTCTATATAAAAATAAGCAAAACATATAAAATGTTTTGCTTATTTAGTTAGTTTAGAAACTCTAGTATCTCTTCTTTTGAAGCAACTTTTCCATAACTAACAACCTTATCATCAATGACTAAAGCTGGTGTTCTCATGACGTTGTAATCAGCTATTTCAGAATAATCCGTCACCTTAATAACCTCTGCATCTATACCTTTTTCAGCTATAGCCAATAATGCATTATGGTATAGTTTTTTACAATTACTACACCCTGCTCCTAAAATTTTTATTATCATATTTTCCTCCTATAATATTATTACATAATTAAATATATATCCAATTAATATAATCCCTGATGTTACTATAAAAATAAATGTATACAACAATTTATTCTTTACTACTTTCTTCAATAATATAATCGATGGAATACTAAGTGTTGTTACTGCCATCATAAAGGAAAGTACTGTTCCTACGCCCACACCTTTTAGCACAAGTGCTTCAGCAATCGGTAACGTTCCGAAGATATCAGCGTACATTGGCATACCTGCAAATACTCCAACTAAAACAGAATACCAGTGATTAGATCCAAGAATTTTCTCTATGAAATCTTGAGGAATATACCCATGAATAATAGCGCCTATTGCAACCCCAATTAATATATATTTCCATACTCTTTTAACGATGTCTTTCACCTGATCAACAGAGTATTGTCTTCTTTGTTTGGATGTGAGACTTTCTTCTTCCATAGGTTCTATGATTGCTCCACTTTTTACAAAATCTTCCACATACTTTTCCATTTTGAAGACTGAAATTAAGGTACCACCAACTACAGCTAGAAGTAATCCAACTCCGACATAGATTAGCGCTAATTTCCAACCAAATATACTAGCCAATAATACCACGGAAGCTATATCAACTAGGGGCGAAGAAATTAAAAACGAAAATGTGACTCCTATTGGTAACCCAGCTCTAGTAAACCCAATAAATATTGGTATGGATGAACACGAGCAAAATGGTGTAATAGTCCCAAGTAAAGCTCCTACAATATTCGCTCCAATACCTTTAAATTTTGATAGTATAGCTCTTGTTTTTTCGACTGTTATATAGGTTTGCAAATAAGATGATAAGTATATCAGTACAGATAAGAGCAAGAATATTTTAATGACATCAAATATAAAGAATGAAAGAGACCCGTAAAAAACGGTATTAGAAGTCATATTAAATATTCTCGTCAAAATGAAATCAACCAAATCGCCCAACCAAGTCATTTTTAAGAATCCATCATTAAACCAAGTAAATATATTTGCTAGCATTTACATTTATCTCCTTCATAATCTCTTAATTCTTGTAGGAAATTGATCATGTCATCTATAACACTATAATTAATATGATATTTTCTCCAAGTGCCAGATTTTTCTGTTGTTGCCAACCCTGAGTCTTTAATGCTCTTTAAGTGATATGCTAACGTAGGTTGAGAAATCTCAAATTTGTCTGCAAATTGGCAAGAGCAGCAATCACCCCTTACTAGATTTTTTATGATATTAATTCTATTAGAATCAGAAAACACCTTAAATAATTTTGGATAGTCCATATATTCCTCCCATATATAGATATTCATCTATATTGATATATATCTATATTATAACACTTTTTTTGTAATATACAACAAAAATATACATAAAAAGCACTTCAACAGAAGTGCTTTGGAATATATTTATTCTATTTAAAATAATTCTTTCTTTATGTTAAGGTTTTCTGGTCTATGCAAATAAAAGCCTTGTTGTATTGAACAACCGAGTATTTTTAGTAATTCACTTTGTTCTTTTGTTTCTACTCCTTCTGCAACAATTTCTTTATTTGAAATATTTGTGATTTTACGTATCATCTTGATAATTTCTAAATTTCCAGCTTTCTGAATATTATTAATGAAGTGTCTATCAATCTTAATAATGTCAAAATCAACACTTTCCAAAACTGATAATGAGGAATATTCTGTTCCAAAATCATCTAACGCTATTTTGAAACCATTATCTTTATAACTATTGATTCTATCAATACATAAATCAAGATTATTTACGAATGTTGTTTCTGAAATTTCGATAAATATGTCTACAGGATCAATTTTTACTCTTCGCAAAATTCTGTTTATAAAATCTTTAAAACTTGAATCTAGCAATGATTCCGGGGAAATGTTTATGGTCAACTTAACATTATCATATTGTTTATCTAACTGAAGCTCTTTGAACGCTAAGATAGATTTTTCAACCATATATCTGTCTAAACGACTCAATTGATTTGTATTTTTTGCAATTCTGAAAAAGTCAATTGGGGGAATGTATCCTAAATCTTTATCATTCCATCTCGATAATTCTTCTAAAATGTACATTTTCTTTGTTTTGCAAT
>CAZUQS010000109.1:0-5275 GCA_964622615.1 uncultured Candidatus Izemoplasmatales bacterium
TTATACCTTATTTGTATAAGTAAGTAAAATATATGAGGTAAAAATTGTGCAAAAACAATAAAAAAATGTGCTATTTTAAAAAAAATACAATAAATATAGTATAATAAACGTATATTAAATAGGTGATTCTTATGAAAATGAAAAAAATATTTTTAATTGTCTTTATGGTTATAACAACAACATTCCTCATTAGCTGTGATTTTATCAGCTTTGGTAATACAACATCTGCTTCTCCTGTAGCGTTATCAACGCTTCCGGAAACTGTTGATGGTACCATTACCTTTTTAAATGAGGATTATTTTGCGTTTCCTGCATATGTATCAGATACATATTCGATTAAAAATATTGATGACTACAATAACGTGTTACTTGATACAAAAGACACCATAAGGCATTCCAATATTCAAATCCAAACAACCTTAATTGAAGAACGTTACCCATTCCCGTGGTCTGAGACACTAAAAGAATACGTTGTTGGTAGTAGTTCTGGGTCTGGATTTATCTTTATGGAACAAGATGGATACTACTACGCTTTAACCAATTATCATGTTGTAAATCCTTTGGATTATCAAGCAGAGTACACTATTAAAACCTACGGTGAAGAGCTATCGGAAAAAGCCACTTTTGTTACTGGTAATGAAGAATTTGATTTAGCAGTACTCCGTTTTCCTGTTGGTGAAAAAGAAGACATCGCAATCATTGACATCTATGAACGTTTGTATTATAGATTTAATGTTGGAGAACTTGTTTTAGCTGTCGGAAACCCATTAGGAGTCGTAAATAATGTGACGTTTGGTTCCTTTCATAGTATGGAAGAAATTGAAAACGTGTCTTATAATGTAATCTACCATGATGCTTCCATAAAAGAAGGCTCCAGTGGAGGAGCCCTAGTAGATGTTGATGGTAATTTAATCGGAATAAACACTTGGGGAATTGATTCCTCAGATGAATACTCCTTTGCAATACCAAATTATATTATTTATACATTCTTAGTAAATTATGGAGTGCTAGAGTAACTATCTAGCATTTGAGTGCTAGTGTTTTTTCTAGCATTCTTTTTTTATGACGAAGTTCAATTTAATTTCTGGATAGCTATTTGATGTAATCTTTACCCATGCAGTTCCTTCTTTACCATTTGTTTTAACATAAATGCCAGTACTTCCGCCAGTTAAACTTAAACTGCTTGGTCCTATGAGTTCTAAATGGCTAGATGTGGTAACATTTACAGATAGATTGGAATAGGTGCAGGTGTTTTGATGTTCATCTTGAAGATCAACGATGATTCTCGCAACATCATAAGTATCACCATGTACCAACTCAGATGTGTTTTGTTTAGCGGTCAATTGAGATGCTTTCGATTGACCTCTTTTATTTGTAATAACTAATTCATCGTCAATATATCCTTCAAATTTAAACACTGTTGGTCCTGCTTGTTGCATTGCTATATAGTTTTCGAATAAAACCATTAACTTTGGAAAATCTACTACTTTACGAAGTGTTAAACCTAAATACTTTATTTTATCTTTAAATGGCATAGCAAATCCATTTAAGTTGTAACTGATTAGCAGGTCGGTAATGCGTCTAGCATCTCTTGGTTTAAATTCATTGCTTTGTATGATCAAATCACCGATAAAATCATCAATAATAACTGGGGCGAACGGTATATCTGGATATGATTTCCATTCACTAAAATATTCCCCAATAAATTGATCATTCTTATACACTTTTACAGAATCGCAATTAGTAAAAACAACGGTTTCATCTAATTTGAATTCTTTCCGATCTCCTGGAATCATACTAGAAGCAACAAACAGCACTGGTTCCGTTTCTTTTTGTGATTTATAAGCATAAGCTGCGTATTTCGGGATTCGAAACATGTCCATAACACCGTGATAACAAATACGGTCATTTGATCCGAATTGCATGTGAGTATTGTAATCGGCTAAACACCAACCAATCGCCCCGGAAATGCGTTTGTAACGGTGTGCAGAATCGATGACTGATGTGTGTCTCATCGCTTGTTCGATTCGTCTTGCTTCACCGTCAAATTTTTTGGTAGGAAAGACATGTCCATTGTGTTCAGTTACCAGATAAGGAATATATCCTTTTGTAATCTTATTAGGATTTTCCAATCCTTCATTATATCCAACATGACTAAAATCATTGTAGGTATAGATATCTTCTAAGAATTCCCCTTTTGTCGTGTTTCTTACACCACAGGTTTGTCTTGTTGTGTCTAGACTTCTGGCCATTGCATTGGTTTTTTCATAGAAATCATGATCGTCTTTTGATTCGTTGATACGAATACCCCATGTAATGATAGATGGGTGATTGTAGTGATGATGAATCATTACTTCGATATTTTGATAAGTTAATTCTTTAAAGTGTTCATCACCAATGTATTGCCATCCTGGAGTTTCTTCTAACACCAATAATCCAATTTCATCACAGCGATTTAAAAAGTGTTCGCTTTGCATATAATGAGAAGTCCTTACAATATTGCATCCAAATTCTTTCAAGATATCAGCGTCTAATTCTTGCATGCTTTTTGGCATTGCATATCCAACATATGGATAGCTTTGATGACGATTTAATCCAATTAATTTTATTGGTTGATTGTTTAAGAAAAACCCTTCAGGAGTAAAAACAACCGTTCTAAATCCAAATGTTGTCGTTTTTTGATCTACAACTTCGTCTTCTTTCAATATTTGGATTTGCAAAGTATATAGAACCGGAGTATCAATACTCCAACGTTTAATGCCTTTCATCAAAGAACTGAAATTCATTTGATCAATAATCCCACTATCGAAAGTGCTTGTGAACACTATATTTCCATCCAAATAGATGACTGAGAGAACCTTATATTCTTCTTCTATATCTTGTTTGATATGTAGGTCGATTTCTATAATCATCTCTTCACCGATAAAACTCTGTGTTTCCGTTGTGGATATATGAAGAGTGTCAATGTACGCCTTTGGAAGAATGTCTAGTCGGACTTCTCTATAGATACCACTAAATGCTAAAAAATCTACAAAATGTCCAAATGGAGGCACGTTAGGAACTTCACTAGAATCCACTATAACTTGCAATACATTATCTCCAACATTGGACGATTCGGTGATATCCACATCAAAAGGAGTATATCCTCCTTCATGAATAACCACCAATTCTCCATTTAGATATACCTTACAAATGTTCATGACTCCCTCAAAATGAACAATCAAATTACTACTTTTCATCGTCTCAGTAATGTCTAGTACTTTTGAATAGGTTCCAACAAATTGATAATCTTCTTCGTTGAAGTAATTAAACGGAAGTTCTTTCATCGTATGAGGTATACTGACTTTTGAAGATTTTGAAATTGTTTTTTGATTTAGATATTCTTTTTTGAAATTTGGGATAAAGTCCCAATCATAATTTAAATTAATGAACGTTCTCATTGCGTTCCTCCTGTGCTTTAAAATAATATAATCTAGAGCCAAAATCACCCATTAAACGAACCTGATCATTGATACCACTTCCGATAAAATTCTGCTTAGGAACAAATCCATGATGCACCAATTTTTCTCCACTTACATACTGATCTTCTTTTTCGACTTCATAAAGATATCGATTCTTTAGGAAGTGAAATAAAATTCCATTTGGATTGATCCGTATTGGTAATGCATGTTTGATCAAGTATCCAAATTGTGATAAGTTGAAAAACTGAGTTCGGTTTTTGACATGATACGTCAAGTTTTTATCCAACATATACATCGGTATCGTCTCGAAACCTTTATTAGGCTGTTCTAATGTTTTAAATACGCCTAATATGCATTCCTCTCGATTCTTAGATGTAACAGCTAAATACGTATTGTTTGAATCAAACGGACTCTTAAGTCGGTGAAATGTTCCAAACTGCAATAGTTTGCGATGTTGTTTATAAAATGCAATTTGTTTTTGAATTACTTTGGTTTCAAATGTAGTCAAATGCGTTAAATCAAACTCGTACCCAAGCAACCCAAAAGCCGAGATATTGAATCTGGTTTCAAGTGGAGTCCGTCTAACGACTTGCTGAGAAGGAGAATCCGAGACATGCGCTCCCATTACACTTTGAGGATAACAATAACTTGTTCCATATTGAATCAATTGACGTTCATAAGCATCGGTGTTGTCCGAGGTCCAGATTTGGGGCATGTAGTACAGCATAGCCATATCAAACCGGTTGCCTCCTGATGCACAAGACTCAAATAGTACTTCTGGAAATTTAGATGTAATGCGTTCCAATACTCCATACAATCCTAATTGATATAGATGAAGTAGTTTTCCCTGATTTGTCTCATCTAAATTTGTTGAATATAAATCCGAGAAATTACGATTCATATCCCATTTAATATATTTGATATTTGCAGATTGAATCACATTGGATATCGATTCAACGAGATAATCTCTTACTTCTTGTTTGGTTAAATCTAGAATCAATTGATTTCTACCAAAACTTGGATGAATCTTTGGATGCTTTACCACCCAGTCTGGATGTGCTCTGTAGAGATCGCTATCTACATTCACCATTTCTGGTTCTACCCATAATCCAAAATCCAGTCCAATTTGATTGATTTTTTTAGCTAATTTCTCTAATCCTAAAGGTAGTTTTTTTGGATTTACAACCCAGTCTCCTAACCCACTAGTATCATCATTTCGGTTTCCAAACCAACCATCATCTAATACAAACAATTCAATTCCTAACTTTTTTGCTTTTTTCGCTAGTGTTAGCAACTTTCTTTGATTAAAATCAAACATGGTTGCTTCCCAGTTATTAAATAAAACCGGACGCTCTTTGTCTAACCAGTCCGGTTTAATGATATTGTTTTTTATCAAAGAATGATAATTTTGTGACAATCTGTTGAATCCCGTACTTGAAAAGGACATAACAACTTCTGGAGTAATGAATTCCTCTTTGCTTTTTAAATCCCAAAAAAAGTCAAAACAATTGATTCCCATTTGAACTCTTACGATATCATATGGACTTTTCTCTACAATTGCTTCAAAACTACCAGAGTAGATTAATCCAAATCCATAACAATCCCCATACTGCTCGTTTGTTTGATCTTTTGACAAAACAATAAATGGATTATGATCGGAAGATGATACTCCTTTTTTGGAATCAATTTTTAATATTCCTTGTTCAATTTTTCTAGAATTTAGTTGACGTTCTCTGATCCAAGCTCCATCAAATGTTGTTAAAAAATAATCATCCCTTTGGATATCCAATTTCATACTCAAAGCCTTTTCTAAC